>JAFEEP010000369.1 GCA_018241045.1 Pseudomonadota bacterium
AAACCCCAGACCATTGTCGATCATGGCGAAGCGCCCAGACGCAAGGTCGACGCGCTGCCGGTAAATGCCTGCGACATGCTCCCCGGGCCCACTCGCATGCAGCTGAAGCCCGGTCTGCCAGGAGAGCCTGTTCGCCGCCTCTGCCATCTCTCCCTGACGCAAGGTTTCGAGAAGGCCGCGGGCAAACAGAAACCGCCGCCCTTGCCGGGTCGCGAGCCCTTCCTCAGCCAGATGCTCGGCACGTTGTTGCAGGGCTTCCTCGACCTCCCGCCCAAAGCCAGCCCCATGTGTTGCTGGCTCCCGCGCCACCAGTTGCTGATCAAGCCAGGTTGCCCCTTTTGCGGTGACCTGTTGCCCCAATTCCAGATCCGAACGGACCGTCAGCGCGGCATGGCCATGTCCCTTGCGATCGGTCCACTGGTGCAGTTCCACGATCGCACCGGGCCGGGCATCGCTGGTGGCTTCGAGATCGTTGAAGCGCAGGTGATGCGTCCGGCCATCGATGCCATCGACGACGGCATAGGCCTTGCCTGACAGTTCATCGTGAAGCCCCCTGCTGGCCAGTCGGCCGATGATCGGATCCGATGGCAACTGGTCATGAATGGCAAGGCGGGACAGGTCTGACCGCCACCCGTTCGCCGCCATCGAGCGATGGATTGTCTTGATGACATCGCCGCGAATTTCGAGATCGCGCAGGATCTTCTCGGCATCACCGCGCACCATCCAGCGCCCTGGTTCCGTTTCGCTTGCCAGCCCCATGCGCGCCAGCGTGTTGACCCTGCCTACAAGCAGCGCCCGGCGCCGGCGGTCCTGATCCGCCGCTGGGCGCAGATCGATTACCTGGTCGCGATCCTGCATCGTGCGAAGTTGCCGGTCGAGGCCCGTCCACCGCTCCGCAGAGACCTCACGGGCCATGGCGTGCTGGATGTCGCGTTCGCTCCGCGGCCCGAGCTCGATAGTGACGCGCTCTTCGGCCCGTGAACGCATGCCCTCACGGATATAGTCGCGATCGATGACCAGGTCAGCACCCTCGGCTGCTCGCCCCCGGACGAGGACATGAACATGAGGGTTGTCGGTGTTCCAGTGATCCACCGCGACCCAGTCGAGCCGGGTACCGAGATCGCGGGCCATGTCGTCCATCAGCTCGCGCGTGAGCGTGCGCAAGTCAGCAAGTTCGGTCGCATCTTCGGGTGACACGATGAACCGGAAATGGTGTCGATCATCCGCGCAGCGCTGCGCGAATGCTTCGCCATCGGCATTGTCCCCGCCGGCATCGAACAGTTGGCCGCGCTCGTGGTCGCGCGTCACGCCATCGCGCTCAAGGTAGGAGACGTGAAGCGCAAGCGGCGCGGCCCGGAACCGCGCGCCCTTGTGACGCACGACGCGCGCTTTGATCACCACACGGCGCTGATAAGGCGAACGCCGGGCGCGCAGCGCGGCCGCTCGGCCTCGACCATATCTTCCCGTCCCGGCCGGCTTGCCGCTCCGGCGAGCGAGCGGCGTTGCCCCGGAGCGGCGCGACGCCTTGAGCACCTGGCCGACGAGTGAGGTCGCCTTCCTGCTGGCGGGCATGCCCTGGTCCCGCGATCGGCCGGGACGGATCTCGAAGTCGTCGTCCTTCATGGCTGAGCCGAAGGGAGCGACGTCGCCTGAAGCGGCGTAAAAGAGCGGTTTCGAGAGCGGTGCGACAGCAGCGGGGTCCGGACGACGTCGCAAATTTCTGAAGTAATCCAATCACCTTCACCCCTGGCGACGTCGCCGCTTTTATCTCGCCATCCTTCCGCTCCTTTCCCTTCCGACCTCTCCCCTCCGCACAATTCTTCGCCAGTCCACGCCATGATGCACTCGAGAGACCAGGGCGTGATCACGGCAAGCGACGTCCCGAGACAGGGGCGAAGAGCCCGCTGGGTGCAGGCGCTGATGCAAGCGGCGGGTCCGCAGGGTCTCGCTCGGCGGCGAATGCAGCTGAAGTTTCCGGCGTGTCGGAGCGCAAAGCAAACAGCGCCGCCTGGGTCCACGACGTGCGAACGACTGGCAAAGGCGAAGCACCAGCCGCCAGGGGCGGCGAGCTGCCATTCTGCAGCATAGGTGCAATCCGGCCGACATAGGCGCGCGTTTCAGCGGGCAGCGGGCGGCCCTTGTCACGGTAGTCGGCATAGCGACCGGGCCCCGCATTGTAGGCGGCCAGAAAGCCGTCGGCACCGTAACTGTCGTACATTTCACGCAGGTACGAAGTGCCGGCCATGATGTTGTCGCGGGGATCGAACGGGTCTGAGCCGAGGCCGAACCGGGCGCGCTGGCGCGCCCAGGTTCCGGGCATGAGTTGCATCAGCCCCATGGCCCCGGCCGACGATACGGCACCGATCCGCCCGGCACTCTCCACCCGCATGACCGCATAGATCCAGTGTTCGGGAATGCCGAACCGCTGGGATGCTTCGGTCACATGGGCGGCAATATCGACCCGTTGCGCCGCCGCCGGCTCAGGCACAGGCCTCGGCAAGGCTGGTGCGGCAGACAGGAGAACCAGCGCGGAGCAAAGGATGCGAAGCGGACGGCGCCATGACATAGTTCAGTCCGCCTTTTCGCGCCGGGACGGACGCGACCAGACCAGCACATGCTCGTTGCCGTCGCCCTGGAAGAGATTGGCGCGCAGCGGCTGAACGAAAACCGGATCATCAATCTGGATCGCCACATAGGCACCGGCCTTCTCCCCGACATGCTTCCAGGCTGCGCCGATTTCGCGTGCCTCGTCGTCCTCGCCGGAAATCACCCGGTAGTCCGGCGCATTCTCGCTGTCGGACGGATCGGCCGGGACGAGCACCAGGTCGATGTCGAGCGTGAGCGTTTGAAGGTGTCCGGCAAAACCGCCGTCGGCGGAAACAAAGGTTCCGATACGCATCATTCATTCTCCTTGCTTGGGGGTGAAAACAGAGGAAGTCTGGGCCTGCGCGAACCACACGCGGCGGCCATTGCCGCGCTCGTCGGTCCAGACCGGAACGGCGCGGCCGGTGACGGCATTGGCAGGCAGCGGGCCGAAGTAGCGCCCGTCAAAGCTTGCTGGCTGATCCGGATTGAGGGTGAAAATTTCGCCGGGACCGAGCACATGACAGCCGCTCCAGACTGGCAGCGGACGCCCCATTCGGTCGTTTG
>JAFEEP010000036.1 GCA_018241045.1 Pseudomonadota bacterium
AGAAAGAAACACTCCCCAAACGGAAGCCATTGCAATGCCCTCCTTTTGCCGACGGATCCAGCTTGAAGGCCGCCAGACCAGCCATGAGGGCGAAGTCCGTGCCGTCCTCGAAGACGACTTTCACCATTTCCGCGTCGCGCTGCGTCATCGCCTCGGCCGCGTGATCGAAATCTCCGCCGAGGCTCCGCGACATCCGTTCACCGAGTGCCCGAATGCCGCCGCACCGCTGAACGCACTACGCGGCATGCAACTGGACCCGATCGCCAGCGCAGTAACCCGCCATACCGACGCCAGCCTGCAGTGCACGCATATGTTCGACCTCGCCGGCCTCGCGATCGCCGCAGCGGCGAGGGGGATCTCCCATCGCCGCTTCGACATCGAAGTTCCCCGTCATGTCGACGGCCGTTCGCACGCCCGTCTGGTCCGTGACGACGGTTTGCGGCTCGACTGGGAAGTGCAGGACCGTACGATCGTGTCCCCCTCGCCCTATGCCGGCGTCGACATGCGCCAGGGCATGGCGCGCTGGGCGCTCAGCAGTCTCGCGGCCGACGAGGCGGAAGCGGCCCTCGTGCTGCGCCGCTGTGCGCTGATCGCGCTCGGACGTCTGCGGGACATCGACAAGGACTTGCACGCCCGCCCGAGCGGCCGTTGCTTCGTGCAGCAACCCGAACGCGCGCCCCAGGCGATTCGCATCGTGGGCTCGACCTGGGACTTCACCGCGCATCCTGAACGCCTTTGCCGCGACGACCAGTCTTGGCTCCACGCTTTCGCGGAGTAAGCACGCTCCAGGTGTCGGCGCGAGCGCCATGCGGCGGACGCCGACATGCGATCGCGCCGAGTAGCACACCGGACGATCAGGGCCGGTTGGCCGCTTCCCAGGCTTTCAGATCGAAATCGGGGGCAGCGGCGGCAGCGGGCGTCAACGCCGGGGGGCGTGCGAGGATCTTGCGTGCGAACACGTGGTCGCCGGGGCGGTTGCAGGACTCGACCGCGATCAGCTCCTCCCCGCGGAAGCACAGCACCGAGAGCTGCTGCGCGGCGGCGTCACCCAGCGTCACGTAGTTGTCTGCCCCGATCGACAGACCGGCGATCTGCAGCTTGAGATTGCCCTGGTCGGTCCAGAACCAGGGCAGCGCTGTGTAGGGTGCGGGTTTGCCCACGAGGCGGGCCGCGATGAGCTTGCCTTGGTCGACCGCGTTCTGCACGGACTCCAGGCGCGTGAGATTTTCGCCGTTTTGCACACACGGGAAGGCGGCGACGTCACCCAAGGCGGAGATGTGGGGGTCCGAAGTGAGGAGACTGGAATTAACGCGAATCCCGTTATCGATGTCGAGCCCGGCCTCGAGCGCAAGCTGCACGTTGGGAATCACGCCGATGCCGTAGACGACCAACTCGGCAGGCAGACGTCGTCCGTCCGATGTCGTCACGGCGCTCACCTTCCCGTCCTCGCCTTCCAGCTCCGCCAGCCCGGTACGGAAGTTGAACTTCACGCCCCAGCCTTGATGTGCAGCACGGAAGAGCTCCGACATCTGCGGGGACACTGCCCGTGCCATCGGGCGGTCGCCGAGTTCAAGCACTTCGACCGCAGCTCCTTCGGCCGCCGCCACCGCGGCGAACTCCAGACCGATGAAGCCGGCACCGATCACGACGACGTTCCTGGCCTGCTTCACCAGCGGCGACAAGAAATCGGCATCCGCCTTGGTCTTGATGCCGAAGATGCCGCCCAGCGTAGAACCCGGCACGTTGAGCGGCCGATTGTGGGCGCCGGTCGCGAGCACCAGATGGCCGAAGTCGAGCGCACTCCCCGAGTCGAGCATGACACGACGGTTCTGCCGATCGATCGCCGCCACCCGGTCATGGACGAGCTCGATGCGCTGATCGGCGTAGAAGGTCTCCGGCCGGAAGAGCATCGCAGTGGCGTTGATCTTGCCGAGAAGGTAGGCCTTCGACAGGGGCGGCCGTTGGTAAGGCAGACCGGGCTCGTCGTTCACGAGCACGATGCGGCCCCCGAAACCTTCCTGGCGCAGCGAAATCGCCACTTGCACGCCCCCGTGCCCCGCCCCCACGATCACCACTGAATCGAGCGACATCTTCCCGTCTCCTTGTCGTTTTTCAGATCGCCGTCTTCAGAACTGCACAGCCGGCAGCCGCAGCGTGAGGCCGTCCATGTCCGCTCCGACGACCAGCTGGCACGTAAGGCGACTGGTGGGCTGGCGCTCGACGACGTTCTCGAGCATGTCGTATTCGGTGCCTTCGGCGGGTGCAAAACGCCCCGCCCACGCGTCGTCGACGTAGGCATGGCAGCTGGCGCAGGCGCAGGCCCCGCCACAGTCACCGGGAATGCCGGGAACGCCGGCAAAGGTCGCGGCCTGCATGGCCGACTGGCCGACTTCGGCATGCACTTCGTGCCGGGTGCCGTTGTGTTCGATGAAGGTGATCGTGGGCATTTGGTGGCTCCGATGAGAAGGATGAAATCAGGCCCGCTGCGCTTCGGCGTGCAGGGCAAACTGGGGAGTGCGCCCGAGCGTCAGCAGCAATGACGCGCCGAGCAGGGTGGCCACGGTGCAATAGACGAGCATGGCAAAGTAGGTACCGGTGACACTCAGCATCGCTGCAAACATCAGCGGTGCGGCCGCCGACGCTACCGTGATGAGCCCCTGATGCACGCCGAACAACCGGCCGTAGTCCTTCAGACCGAAGTAGCGTGCGATGAG
>JAFEEP010000370.1 GCA_018241045.1 Pseudomonadota bacterium
AGCAGGGCTTCGACCGCGTTCTGCCCGTCGTCCTCGAAGCTGATGCCGTCGCGCTGCAGGGCGGGGTCGGGCGCGATCCCGGCATCGACCAATGCGGCGCAGAGCCCGCGATAGCGCTCGGCGAACTCGGGATAGTGTTCGTCGGCCTGACCGAGGAAGGCGATCCGTCGCCGCCCCAGGCCAAGCAGGTGCTCGCCCGCGCTCCGCCCGGCGCCGAAGTTGTCGGAACCGACCGTCGCGCCGATATTGTCCTCGCTCACCGAACCCCAGCGGACGAAATGGGTGCCCTGGCGCACCAGGTTGGCAAGGCGGGTTTCGTAGAGCGTGTAGTCGCCATAGCCGAGCAGGATCAGTCCGTCGGCGCGGTGGCTGTCCTGATAGCGGGTGTGCCAGTCGTCCTCCATCTTCTGGAACGAGATGAGCAGGTCGAAGCCGCGACTGGCACAGGCACGGGTGATCGAGCCGAGCATGGCGAGGAAGAACGGGTTGATCTTCGAATCCTCGGGCGTCTGCTCCTCGAAGAACAGCAGCGCGATGGTATTCGAGCGCTGCGAGCGCAATGACGAGGCGTTCTTGTCGACCGAATAGTTGAGTTCGCGGGCGATCGCCTCGATCCGCTCGCGCGTTTCAAGGCTGACCGAGCGCGACCCGCGCAGCGCGCGGCTGACGGTCGGCTGCGACACGCCCGCGATATAGGCGATATCGAAGCTGGTTGGCTTGCTCGAACGTTTGCGCCCCATCCGACCTCCTGGCCGCGCGGCCACCCGCAGCGGACCCGAACAGCCTAGGCGCGAAGCCGCGCGCCCGCAATTGTGCTGTGTTTCGCGCGTCGAAGTCACCAAAACGCGCGTTGCATCCCGGCCACAGGGCATCCGTATGCATAGTATGCGTATACGTATGCCATCTTCCGACCGGTCCCGGCCCCGACGTATTGCGGCGATGAACAGGGGGCAGTTGCGTGCTTACTCCTGCCGTTCGGGGCCGTTGAGCCGGGGCCCGCGCTCCATCCGGCGAGGTTTTAGGGAGAGTTCAACTTGGCACTTCGCACCCGCATTCGTGGTGGCCTTGGCGTATCCGCCATCGCGCTCACCGTTTCCGCCCTTGCCCTGCCGACCGCCGCTGCGGCGCAGGATGCGGCTCCGGCGACCAGCAACGATACCGCTGCGGATGACGGCGCCATCGTCGTCACCGGTATCCGTGCTTCGCTTGACGCTTCGGCCTCGATCAAGCGTCGCACCGCGACAATCGTCGAAGCGGTTTCGGCCGAAGACATCGGCAAGCTGCCCGATGTTTCGATCGCCGACTCGCTTGCCCGCCTCCCCGGCGTCACCGCCCAGCGCCTTGAAGGCCGCGACCAGCGCCTGTCGATCCGCGGCCTTGGTCCCGACTTCGGCACCACCCTGCTGAACGGCCGCGAACAGGTCACCGTGGGCGACAACCGCGGCGTCGAGTACGACCAGTATCCATCGGAATTCTTCAAGAACGTCGTGGTCCACAAGGCTGCGGACGCTTCGCTGATCGCCGCCGGCATCGCCGGCACGGTTGACCTGCGGATGCTGCGTCCGCTGGCCCAGCGCGACCGGATCGTCGCCGTGCAGGTGCGCGGCCAGATGAACGGCATGAAGTCGCTCAACCCCGACATGAGCCGCTATGGTTATCGTGCTTCGGCTGCCTACGTCGACAAGTTCGCCGACGACACCTTCGGCATCGCGCTGGGCGTGTCGGTGACCGATGCCCCGTCGCAGGACGAGCGCTACAACGCCTGGGGCTTCCCCAACGATGCGCGCGTTGGTGGCGACCTGGTTCTTGGCGGTGCCAAGCCTTACGTCCAGTCGAACAAGCTGCGCCGGTACGGTGCGGTTGCGACCCTGGAGTGGCAGCCGAGCGACAACTTCCATTCGACGCTCGACGTTCTCTATTCGAAGTTCAAGGAAACCCAGCACCTGCGCGGGATCGAGTTCCCGCTGGCCTGGTCGGGTGCGGGCATCGCCCCCGGCTACACCGCGTCGAATGGCTTGGTCACCGACGTGACATATACCAACGTCCACGCCGTCCAGCGCAACGACCTCAACAAGCGTGACGCGGACAACTTCTCGGTGGGCTGGAACAACGTCTTCACCGTAGCAGAAGGTATGCACCTGACGCTTGACGCCAGCTACAGCCACGCCAAGCGCACCGACTTCCTGCTCGAAACCTATACCGGCGCGGGTTACAACGGTTCGGGTCCGGGCGACACCGTCCATGTTACTGCCAATTCCAACGGCACTTTCAATATTGTTCCAACGCTCGACTATTCGAACACCAGCGTGTTCGGCATCACCGATCCGGGCGGTTGGGGCTACAACGGCACGACCACGGTGGTTCAGGCAGGCTTCCTCAACAAGCCCAGCTTCAAGGATGACCTCTACGCGCTGCGCGCAAGCCTTGACGGAGAGTTCAACGCCGGGATCATCAAGGGCTGGGAAGTTGGCGCCAACTACAGCCAGCGCAAGAAAACCTCGAACTTCCTGTCGTACTTCCTCTGCCCGCAGGGTGGCGGCACCAACTGCACGGTCGCCAGCGGCACGCCGACGTTCGTCGCCGTTCCTTCGGCGGCCGTGCTGGGCTCGATCTCGCTCGATTATCTTGGCGTGCCCAAGATGCTCGCGCTCGATCCGATGTACATTTACAACAATACGCTCAACGCGGTGTACGACAACCGCCCCGTCTCGCTGGTGCGCGACAACTCGGTGACCGAAAAGGTCTGGACCGGCTACGCCATGCTCAAGCTGGACGGTGAGGTCGGCGGCAAGGCGGTGACCGGCTCGATCGGGGTTCAGGCGGTTCATACCGACCAGAGCTCGGACGGTTCGATCTCGAACTTCTCTGGCGGCGTCGTCTCGATCTATCCGGCGAAGGGTGGCGACAAGTACTGGAACTTCCTGCCCAGTGCCAACCTGGCGGTTGAACTGATGCCGGCAACCTATGTCAAGCTAGCCGCATCGCAGACCATGGTCCGTCCGCGACTTGATCAGGAACGCGTCAATCAGGAATTCACGATTGACATCACTCACCTCGGCTCAAACGACCCGGCCAATGCCGTGTTCGGGTCGAACGGCGGCAATCCCGCACTGCGCCCCTACAAGGCGACCAATATCGACGCATCGGTTGAGCATTACTTCGCGAAGGGCGGCTACATCTCGGTGGCTGGTTACTTCAAACATCTGACCGATTTCGTCGACCCCAACAACAGCTACATCTATGACTTCTCGGCAGCAATGAGCAGCCTGACGCCTGCCCAGCAAGCTGCGGTCGGCACGCCGCTGGGTCTTGTTCACTCGCCTGGCAACACCGGGCGCGGCGACCTTATGGGTGCCGAAGCTACGCTGTCGTTGCCGTTCGGCGTTTTCAGCCGGTCGCTTGACGGGTTCGGCTTCTTCGGTTCGGCTTCCTATACCGACAGCACGATCAAGTTGGGCAAGAACCCCAGCCCGATCACCCTGCCGGGCCTGTCGGACTGGGTGCTCAACAGCTCGGTCTACTATGAAAAGAGCGGGTTCCAGGCCAAGGTCAGCTATCGCTATCGCTCGACCTTCCTGGCCGAAGTCGCGGGTCTTTCGGCCAACCCGACCTATCGCCAAGCCAAGGGCGAAGGCGTGCTTGACGCTCAAATCGGTTACGAGTTCCAGGACGGTTCGCCGCTCAAGGGCCTCGCGATCATGATCCAGGGCAAGAACCTGACCGATCGTCCGTTCGTGACCTACCAGAACAACGATCCGCGCCAGGTGATCGACTACCAGCGCTATGGTCGCGACTACTACGTGAGCCTCAGCTACAAGTTCTGAGCTTGCTTGCCGGGGGGACGGGTTCATGCGAACCCGTCCCCCCGGATGCCCCTTTGTTAAGGCGAATGCGTCCGTCCAGCGGACGTGGAGGTTTCCCCATGAGTGAAGCCCAGCCCATTTCCATTGTCATCGTCGGCGGCGGCACGGCGGGATGGATGACGGCCGCGGCCCTTGGCCATTTCCTCGAGCGCGGCTTTGCGGTGCGACTTGTTGAATCCGAGGATATCGGCACGATCGGGGTGGGCGAGGCGACGATCCCGCAGATCGCGCTGTTCAATCAGGCGCTGGGGATCGACGAGGACGAATTCGTTCGTGCCACCCAGGCTTCATTCAAGCTCGGTGTCGAGTTCGTCGGTTGGTCGCGCCCCGGCGAGCGCTATATGCACGCCTTTGGCGATGTCGGGCGCGATGTCGGGCTATGCGCCTTCCCGCACTTGTGGTCGCGCGGGCGACGATTGGGCGTTGCCGGTATGCCCGGAGACTATGCGCTCAACAACATCGCGGGCTATCTCGGGCGGATGCACCGCGGCGCCCCACTGACCGCGCCGACTGTGCCGCAGATGCCGCACGCCTATCACTTCGATGCCGGGCTTTACGCCGCCTACCTGCGCCGCTTTGCCGAGGCGCGTGGGGTGATGCGGACCGAGGGCAAGGTTGACGAGGTGCTGCGCGATAGCGAAAGCGGCGACGTTTCCGGCCTTCGGCTCGCCTCGGGCGAGGTGATCGGCGGCGACCTTTTCATCGACTGTTCGGGTATGCGGGGCCTGCTGATCGAACAGGCGCTGGGCGCGGGTTATGCCGATTGGACGCATTGGCTGCCGTGCGACACCGCGCTTGCCGTGCCGAGCGGACAGGTGGTCGATTTCACGCCCTACACCCGTGCGACTGCGCACGACGGCGGCTGGCAGTGGCGCATTCCGTTGCAGCACCGCACCGGCAACGGACGGGTCTATTGCAGCAGCTATCTCAGCGATGACGCAGCGGCGCAAAGCCTGCTGGATCACCTGGACGCTCCGGCGCTTGCCGACCCTCGCCCGATCCGTTTCACCACCGGGATGCGCAAGCTGGCCTGGCATCACAACGTTGTGGCGATCGGCCTGTCCTCGGGCTTTCTGGAACCGATTGAATCGACCTCCATCCATCTCATCCAGTCGGCGATCTCGCGGCTGCTCAAGCTGCTGCCGGGCAAGGTCCAGCATCAGGCCGCGCGTGACGAGTACAACCGCCAGTTCACATTCGAGATGGAGAAGGTCCGCGATTTCATTGTCCTGCACTATTGGGCCAATGATCGCGACGAGCCGTTCTGGAAGCAGTGCCGCGCCATGACCCTGCCCGATGGCCTTGCCGCCCGGATCGAACTGTTCCGCGAGAGCGGCCATATCGTCCGCCACGGTGACGAACTGTTCAGTGAAGTCGCCTGGTTCCAGATCATGGCCGGGCAGGGGATCATCCCACAATCGAGCCATGCGCTGGCCGAGACGATTCCCGAGGCCGAGCTGC
>JAFEEP010000371.1 GCA_018241045.1 Pseudomonadota bacterium
GGCGTTCCTCCTCTGTCGGCGAGTACCGTCGGCGGATAGGGTCGTGTTCCTGGTGGACTCGGTGATCGAAGTCGAACCTGGGGCCTACGCGGCCCAGGCTCACGACATCGCGTCGGTGGCACCCCTGGCGATGGCGCGCATCGCGCAGCAGGCGCGCGCCGACGACAGGGTGATCGTCATGGCTCACCTTCACCCGATGACTGCCGACGGGGTCGAGTTTTCCCAGGCAGATCACCTGGGCAACCGAAGGTCCTTCGGCTTCTTCCACCGCCGTGTCGATCAACCCGAGCACATCGCATTGGTCTGGAACGCAGACGTGGACGAATGTGTAGGACTGGTCTACCTGAAGGACGGCCATGCCCACGTGCTGAACTCTGCCGTGGTTGTCGACGACCACCACTGGCGAGAGTTCGTCCCCAGCCAGCAGGCTCCGAAAGAGCGGTTCGCACGCCAAGCCATGCTGCTCGGCGCCGCGGGTCAGCGCCGGGTCGGCGCCACGAAGTTCGCGGTGATCGGACTGGGCGGTACCGGCAGCCTGGCGTCCCTAGCGCTCGTGCACCACGGCGCGCGCAAGCTCGTCCTTGTCGATGACGAGCTCCTCGACGAGTCCAATCTGCCGAGGATTCCGACCAGCGCACCCGACGATGTGAAGGTGCGGAGCAAGGTCGACATCGCGCGCGCCTATGCGCTGGAGCATGCGCCCGACATCGAAGTCGAAGCGCTCATGCAGCACGTCGAGCACGAGTCCGTGCTTCCGTTCTTGGTCGGCTGTGACGTGATCGTGGTCTGCACGGACAACACCACGTCTCGTGCCTACCTGAATCAGCTGTCCCAGCAGTACCTGATTCCGCTGCTGGATCTCGGCGTGCAGTTTTCGGTCGGGGATGCCGGCGCAATCGCAAACGAGATCGGGCGAATCAACCTCGTCCGCCCAGGAACGCCATGCCTCTGGTGCACCGGACACATCAGCTCCGAACGGCTCGCTGCCGAGTCCGTACCGAAAGCCGAGCGCGCTCGCGAGGGCAGCTACCTTCGCGGCATCGACGATCCGCAGCCCTCGATGCTGGCCTTCAACATGGAGGTTGTCGGCCGCGGCATGCAGATCTTGCTGGGGTTCGTGACCGGGCTGTTCGCCCAAGCCCCCGACGCCTATGAGCAGCGCAGCTTTCTGCGGCCGCGGGCTGGCGCGATGGTGCGCCAGATCTCGAAGGTCTATCGACCAGGCTGCCCGATCTGTTCGGCGGCAGGCTGTGGCGCGGACCGCGAGATGACTGTCCGGCGGCGCGCCGCCTGAAACGGGACACCACACCTCGTCAATGCAACGTCTGGCCCCGGAGCCTCCTCCGGGGTCACAAACACACAGGAGTTCCCCATGTACGAAATGTTGATCGAGTTCTTCGTTGCCCGCCCCGGCCGCCTAAGTGCAATGGGGCGCGCAGCGTTCCACCTGAGCGGAATCGTCTTGCTGGTCGGCCTTTGCGGTCGTATCGCCACCGTCGGCGTGTCAGCCATTCAGGGCATGGGTGGAGCCAAGCCGTACGAAACCTCGCTCGCCTTGCTCTACCCCTCGCTGCCGACCTGGTGGGTGCCCGAGAGCTTCCTCGGCTACGGCGCGTGCGTCCTGGTCGCCGTGCTTGGTCTCTTGCTGGTTCAGATGGGCAAGGCCATCGACAGGGCGATCGGGTAGCGACCGATGGGATGCCGGTCGAACGGCCTTCACCCGAGTCGAACGCCGGTGGATCCGGCCCGTGGTGGTTCGCGTCGGTGCCGATACCGGCACCGACATGCGCCTGCTCGCTAGATCAGGCCGCGTTCGGCGAACGATGTGACCTCTGCGCCAGCCACCACCAGGTGATCGAGTACCCGCACGTCCACCAGCGCCAGCGCGGTCTTCAGCGTCTGCGTCAGGAACTCGTCGGCACGGCTCGGTTCGGCTGCGCCCGAGGGATGGTTATGGGCCAGGATCACCGCCGCGGCATTGACCCCAAGCGCCTCCTTGACCACCTCGCGCGGGTACACCGAGGTCTGCGTCACTGTGCCGCGGAACATCTGCTTCAGCTCGATGATCCGGTGCTGCGCATCGAGGAACAGCACGCAGAACACCTCGTGCTCCAGCACACCGATCTCCAGGCGCAGATGGTCCTTCACTGCCTGCGGCGACGACATCGTGGCACCACGCCGCACCCTCTGCGACAGCACGCGCCGCGCCTGCGACAGCACCTCCTCGGCACGCGCCGGACGGTACTGGCCATCGACATCGCGCACCAGAAGCGCATCGACAGCAACGACGGAAGAAGTGGAAGACAGCGACATGGCAAACTCCGGTCTGTGTCGGGCGGGATTGCCCGAGACCGGAGCACCACGGCGCAGCGCAGCTGTCAGGGTTCGAAGACGGCCGCAGGCCGCAAGCGCTCGCCCTGCGAGCGCGCAGACCTTGACGGCGAGAACGACGTGGTAGCGTGGGTCGACACGGCAAGCCCACCTCCACACGCCACCATCGACGTTCCGGAAACCTGACCAACACGGTGACGCAAACGAGTTGCGCCACCGCAGAAGGTCGGATCCAAACAGTCGAAAGCGCTCCTACCGCGCCCGGCTGAAGATCGCTTCAGCTTTCGCCTTCGCCACCTCGTGTGAGGAAGGGTCCAGGTCGGGAAGCACCAGGCCCTCGTCCCCACCGGCGTAC
>JAFEEP010000372.1 GCA_018241045.1 Pseudomonadota bacterium
GACGTAGCGCTCGATCAGGGGCGCAAGGTTGATCCCGGCCGCCCAACGGATGACACCACCGCACCTGAGGCCAGAACGGGCACCATTGCCGCCCGTGGTCCGGGCGATCAGTCCCTTCGCCTCCAACTCGCGCTCGGCATCGTTGATGGCCCGGCCGCACAGGTCGAGGTCATCGGCAGTCCGGCAGACCCGATCCCAGACCGCGCAGATGCGTCCCGCCCGGTAATCATCGTCGCGTGAGCGCCAGACATAGTGCCTGAGCACCCGCGTTGCCGTGCTGGACAGGCCAAGCCCCCGCTTGCCAAGGTCCTCGACCAGCGACAGCAGATCAATGCGCCTGACACCTGCGGGAAGGCCCCCATGAACAAGGGTCGCGCTCATGAGGCACCGCCTGCAAGCTCGACGCTTGCACGGGATTCCGTGATATCGTATGAGAAGGCAGTAGCTGCGACGCTATCGAAATGGCCGCTGGCGAGGTTTGGAGCCCTTCCGGCGGTGTTTCGTTTCCGGTCTGGTGGTCTTGGGACCGCCTCCGTCGCTGACCAAATCCGACCAAATCGACGCGTTTCCGAGGGCCTCAAAGTGCCTGCTCGTACAAATCGCGTACAGCCGGCCTCGTACAAGAGCCTGTTTCCGCAAACAAAACAGCTAACTAGCTGATTTGACTGGCTCCCTTCACACGGGTGGGGTCGCAGGTTCAATCCCTGCCGCGCCCACCACTTCCACCTCTCCTTGAATGCGCAGCGAGTTGCGGGCATAGCGCCGCCACCATGCACGACATCAAGTTCATCCGCGAAAATCCTGAAGCCTTTGATGCTGGCCTCGTCCGGCGCGGGCTGGCGCCGCAGTCTGGTGCGATCCTGGGGATCGACGAAAAGCGGCGCGCAGTGGCGACGCGAATGCAGGAAGCGCAGGGGAAGCGCAACGAGGCATCGAAGGCGATCGGCGCGGCGATGGGCCGAGGGGACAAGGACGAGGCGGAGCGGTTGAAGGCCGAGGTCGCCGCGCTGAAAGACACTCTGCCCGCGATCGAGGCGGAGGAGCGCGATCTGACCGCGCGGTTGCAGGATGCGCTTGCCATCATTCCCAACCTGCCCGCCGCCGATGTTCCCGAGGGCGAAGATGAAACCCATAACCTGGAGGTGGGCCGCTGGGGCACGCCGCGCAACTTCGCCTTTACGCCGAAGGAACACGCCGACCTTGGCCCGGCACTGGGCCTTGATTTCGAGACCGGGGCGCTGATCTCCGGCGCGCGGTTCACGTTTCTGCGCGGGGGCATGGCACGATTGGAACGCGCGATCGGGCAGTTCATGCTCGACCACCAGACGGCCACGAACGGCTATACCGAATGCAATCCGCCAGTTCTGGTCCGCGATGAGGCGATGTACGGCACCGACAAGCTGCCCAAGTTCGCCGAGGATTCGTTCCGCACCACCGACGGGCGCTGGCTGATCCCGACATCCGAAGTTAGCCTGACCAGTTCGGTGATGGGCCAGATCGTTGACGATGCGACCCTGCCCATGCGGATGACCGCGCTGACGCTGTGCTTCCGCAGCGAGGCAGGCGCGGCGGGCAAGGACACCCGCGGGTTCATCCGCCAGCACCAGTTCGAGAAGTGCGAGCTGGTCAGCGTGACCCGTCCCGAGGACAGCGCCGCCGAGCATGAGCGGATGACGGGCGCGGCGGAATCGATCCTTCAGGCGCTGGAACTGCCCTATCGCAAGGTGCTGCTGTGCACCGGCGACATGGGCTTTGGCGCGCAGAAAACCTACGATCTTGAGGTCTGGCTGCCCGGCCAGAACGCCTATCGCGAGATCAGTTCCTGTTCCAACTGCGGCGCGTTCCAGGCGCGGCGGATGAACACCCGTTATCGGCCCGAGGGACAGAAGGGGACCGAGTTCGTCCACACGCTCAACGGCTCGGGCCTTGCCGTGGGGCGGACGCTGGTGGCCGTATTGGAGAACTACCAGCAGGAGGATGGATCGGTGACGATCCCCACCGCGCTGCTTCCCTACATGGGCGGCATTGCTGTTCTGGAGCCTATCTGATGCGCGTCCTGTTGACCAACGATGATGGCATCCATGCCCCCGGGCTCGACGTGCTTGAAGCGATCGCCCGCCAATTCAGCGATGACATCTGGATCGTCGCCCCAGCCGAGGAGCAGTCGGGCGCGGGCCATTCGCTCACCCTGTCGCGCCCGGTGCGGCTGCGCCAGTTCGACGAGCGGCGCTTTGCCGTCTCGGGCACACCGACCGACGCGGTGATGATGGCGCTGCGCGAGGTTCTGCCCGAAGCGCCCGACCTGATCCTGTCAGGCGTCAACCGCGGCGCGAACCTGGGCGATGACGTGACCTATTCAGGCACGGTCTCCGCCGCGATCGAGGGGACGCTGGCGGGGATCCGCTCGATCGCGCTGAGCCAGGTCTACGAGAAGGAAGGCATGGGCGATACCGTGCCCTTCGCCGCAGCCGAGGCCTGGGCCGCGCGGGTGATCCAGCCATTGCTTGACGCGCCATTCGCCCCACGCACCCTGATCAACGTCAATTTCCCCCCACTCGCCGCATCGGCGGTGCGCGGAATTCGCGTTGTACGTCAAGGGTTTCATGACTACGCTCGCGGTTCGGTGGTCGAAGGGACCGATCCGCGCGGCTACCGCTATTTCTGGTTCGGGCTTCACGGGATCGAACATACCCCGGGCAACGCCACCGACCTTGAGGCGATACAGGATGGCTTTGTGTCCGTGACCCCGCTGCAGCTTGACCTCACGCACGAAGCCTCGCTCGCCGATCTGGCGGGGCGCTTCGCCTGATGCGCGGCGCGGCGCTGTTGCTCGGCGCTGGCCTGCTGCTGGTCGCCGCCACCGAGCCTGACCCCAAGGCCGAAACCAGTCACACGGTCAGGACGGGAGAGACGCTGGGCGGGATCGCCAACCGGGCGGAAGTGCCGCGCGTCCTGATCATCGAGGCCAACGGCCTCAAGGCGCCCTATGCCTTGCGCGCTGGGCAGAAGCTGGTGATCCCCCGCCGCCGCACCTACGAGGTCAAGGACGGCGACACGGGCTTTGGCATCGCCATGGACCAGGGCGTGCCGTGGAGCACGATCGCCACGGCCAGCGGGATCGACCCCAAGGCGGCGGTCAAGCCCGGGCAGAAGCTGACCATTCCGACCTTGTCGAAGGCCCCGACACCTGCTGCGGCCGCATCGCCCTCTCCTTCGACAACCGCCGCTGCCATTCCGGCAGAGCTTGACGATACCGCCGCCCCCGCCCTGCGCTGGCCGGTGGAAGGCAAGGTCCGCCGCGGGTTTGCCGCTGTCGGGGGCGAGCGAGAACGACACGACGGGATCGACGTGCTTGCCGCCAAGGGCACCGCGATCCGCGCTGCTGCCGCCGGCAAGGTAATCTACGCGGGCGAAGGGCCCAAGGAATACGGCCTGACCGTGATCCTCTATCACGGTGGACGCTGGACCACGACCTACTCCTACCTCGACAAGATCACCGTCAAGGACGGCGACAGCGTCAACGCGGGTGAGCGGATCGGGCTCAACGGCCAGACCGGATTGGCCAACGAACCCCAGCTCCATTTCGAGATCCGCCGCAACAAGGTTCCGCTCGATCCGGCGAAGTACCTGCCCAAGGCAAAGCCCGCGAAGGTGAAGCCCTAGCTGAGCAGGATGAACACCGCGCCGACCGCGGCCATGCCGACCGCCAGGTGCCCGGCATCGATCAGGAACAGCGTCAGCGACTTCCTCTGGTGGAGGTAGTTGATCCCCACCGCCGGGGCCATCACCGTCAGGGCAAAGCCCATTGCCATCATCATCACCACGTGCGGCGGCGGCTGGGTCCGGGCGAACAGGTGGGCAAGGGTCGACACCACCAGGAACTCGCACAGCAGGGTCAGCGCGACGACCCGCACCACCATCGCGCCCTGCGGCGGGTTCTTCACGCCCACCTCGCGCTGCCAGCGCGCGGTGAACAGCACCCCGTACCACACCGCGCCAACCGCGAAGAACGCCACGGTCCCCAGCACCACCGCCAGCCAGTTCACCGGACCCATGTCGTCTCTCCTCTCATCGCGCCCTCCGCGCAACGGTGTAGCACTTTGTTCGCACCCGGTGTAAGGGGCCGCCCCCATGGCAGCGCAAATTCCCACACAGATTCCCGATCAGAAGCGCGTCGGCATGGTCAGCCTCGGCTGCCCCAAGGCGCTGGTCGATTCCGAACGCATCCTCACCAAGCTGCGCGCCGATGGCTATGCCATGTCACCCGATTACGAGGGCGCCGACGTGGTTCTGGTCAACACCTGCGGGTTCCTTGACAGCGCCAAGGAGGAAAGCCTTGCCGCCATTGGCGAAGCGATTGCCGAGAATGGCCGGGTTATCGTCACCGGCTGCATGGGCAGCGAGGCCGAGCTGATTCGCGCGAAGTTCCCGCAAGTTCTCGCCGTCACCGGCGCGCAGCAGTATGAGGCAGTGGTCGAGGCGGTGCACGAGGCCGCTCCGCCCACCCAGGGGCCGTTCGTCGACCTGGTCCCGCAGATCGACGTCAAGCTGACCCCGCGCCACTACAGCTACCTCAAGATCAGCGAGGGCTGCAACCACGCCTGCTCGTTCTGCATCATCCCCAGCCTGCGCGGCAAGCTGGCCAGCCGCCGCATCGACGCGGTGCTGCGCGAGGCGGAGAAGCTGGTCGCAGCAGGAACCAGGGAACTCCTCGTCATCAGCCAGGACACCTCGGCCTACGGGGTCGACGTCCGGCACGAGACGCGCGAGTGGAAGGGCAACCCCGTCCGCACCCACATGACCGACCTTGCCCGCGAACTGGGCCAGCTCCGCACCCCCGAAGGCGCTCCGCCGTGGGTCCGCCTGCACTACGTCTATCCCTACCCCCACGTCGATTCGGTGATCCCGCTGATGGCCGAGGGGCTGATCACCCCCTACCTCGACATTCCCTTCCAGCACGCCGCGCCCTCGGTGCTGAAGGCGATGAAGCGCCCGGCGAATGAGGCCAGGGTGCTCGAACGGATCAGGTCGTGGCGCGCGATCGCCCCCGATCTCACCATCCGCTCAAGCTTCGTGGTCGGCTTCCCCGGAGAGACCGAGGCCGATTTCCAGTACCTGCTCGACTGGCTCGACGAAGCCCAGCTCGACCGTGTCGGCGCCTTCCGGTTTGAACCGGTCGAGGGCGCGGCGGCCAATCTGCTGCCCGATCCGGTGCCCGAAGCGGTCAAGGAAGAACGCTACGCCCGTATCATGGAGAAAACCGAGGCGATCAGCGCCGCCAAGCTCGCCGCAAAGGTCGGCCGCGTGCTGCCGGTGATCATAGACGAGGTCGGCGAAGCGGACGAAGACGGCGACCGCGGCGCCACGGGCCGCAGTCAGGCCGACGCGCCCGAGATCGACGGCGCGGTGTACCTGCGCGACGTTCCTGCGACGCTCCAGCCCGGCGACATCGTCCAGGTCAGCATCGAGGACGCCGACGCCCACGACCTGTTCGGGGTGATCGAAGGGCGCTGATTCCGGTTCAGGTTCAGCCCGATCTGGCTGCGGAAGTTCACTGAATTCACAGGGCGCCGCGATCGCAAAAATGCCTAGCCGCGCCGCCTGAGCGCGACGGCACGAACGCGCGTGCAAGCGCGGGGTGGATCAAGGCGGGAAAAGTGGAGCAGACGCGCGGCATGGCGACGAGGACAATATCGGGGGCTGGCGCAGCAGGAAAATCTGCGCCAGGATGCGCCCTCGCCGGGGCAGGGTAGTCCGCCTGTCCTTAAAGAGATGATCCGGTCTGTCCTGCGATCCTCCGGCGACTTGCCCCCTTCATCGGCCGCTTTGCGCCTGCGGCGAAAGTGGAGAGGATCGGCACCCTCGCGCAATTTCCTTGCAATTTTTCGCAACGCAACATAAATGCCCCGCAACACCAATCGGCCGGGCGGCATTTTCGCGCGGCAATCCGGCGCAGCGTGAGGCCGGCGGGGACACATCCCGCCACGATGGCCAGCCCCGGATGCGCGGTTGGACCGTATGACGCTTCCTTCTTCACGCAGGGTCGCATCGCGACGAACCCTTGTTGGCCGCGCGGCCTGATGCTGCGCGTGCCCGCGCAGTATTGAGAGATTTTTCATGACCTATTTTTCCGACCTTGGCCTGGCCGAGCCGCTGCTTCGCGCGCTGGACGCCAAGGGCTATGCCGACCCTACCCCGATCCAGCGCCAGTCGATCCCGGCCCTGCTTGAGGGCCGCGACCTCTTGGGCATCGCCCAGACCGGCACCGGCAAGACCGCGGCCTTCGCGCTGCCCTCGCTGCACCGCCTTGCCGCCGATCCGCAGCCGCGCCGCAATGCGTCGTGCCGGATGCTGGTACTTTCGCCAACGCGCGAACTGGCAGCGCAGATCGCCGAAAATATGCGCGGCTATGCCCGCTTCCTCAACCTGTCGGTCCAGTGCGTGTTCGGCGGCATCCCCGTGGGCAAGCAGGCGCGCGCCCTGGTGCCGGGCTGCGACGTGCTGGTGGCGACGCCGGGCCGCCTGCTCGACCTGATCGACCAGCGCGCGCTGACCTTGCGCAACGTCGAGATCTTCGTGCTCGACGAGGCTGACCAGATGATGGACCTGGGCTTCATCGTGCCGTTGAAGCGCGTTGCCGCGCTGCTTCCCAAGGAGCGGCAGAGCCTGTTCTTTTCCGCGACCATGCCCAAGGCGATCGCCGATCTGGGCAAGCAGTTCATCCATAACCCCGTCCGGGTCGAGGTGACCCCGCAGGCGACCACTGCCGAGCGGGTGGAACAATATGCGGTGTTCATCAATCAGTCCGAAAAGCAGGCGTTGCTGACGCTGTCGCTGCGCAAGGGGCTGGCCGCGAAGGAAGACGGGACGAGCGAGATCGACCGCGCGCTGGTCTTCACCCGGACCAAGCATGGCGCCGACCGCGTGGTGCGCCACCTCGTCTCTGCCGGAGTCAGCGCTGCTGCGATCCACGGCAACAAGAGCCAGGCCCAGCGCACCGCCGCGCTGCTCGCCTTCCGCAAGGGATCGACTCCTGTGCTGGTGGCGACCGACATCGCCGCGCGCGGGATCGACGTTTCGGGCGTCAGCCATGTGTTCAACTATGAATTGCCTAACGTTCCCGAACAGTACGTCCACCGCATCGGCCGCACCGCGCGCGCCGGGGCCGATGGCGTCGCGTTGAGCTTCGTCGCGCCCGACGAGAAGGCCTATCTGCGCGATATCGAGCGGCTGACCGGGGTCAAGCTCGGCACCGTGCCGCTCCCCGACAACTTCCAGAAGGAAGCCGCGGGCCTCCCCGCGCCGAGCCGCAAGCCGGCCGAGGCCGAGCAGGACGCCCGCCGCGAGGCGCGCGATGCGCGTGGCCGTGGTGGCCAGCGCGGCGCCGCTCGCCCGGCCCGCCCGAACAACAACCGTTCCAACGGTGGGCAGAGCCGCGATGGCCAGTCGCGCGACCAGTACATCCGCAACGAGCGCATGGCCGACAACCGCCGCGCCACCGCGCCGCGCGGAACCCAGTTCAACCCGCTCGCCGCCGAGGACCGCGAGGCGCGCCAGTACGCGCCGCGCGACGACCGGCGCGACGATCGCCGTAGCGACCGCCGCGATGGCCAGCAGCACGGCGAGCGTGCCGAGCGTCCGGTCAAGGTCCACCGCGACGCCGTCCGCCCCGCCGCTGCCCAACCGCGCGGCGATGCCCCGGCCAAGCGCGGCACCGCCAAGAAGAAGAGCAACGGCAACGGCCAGCGCCGCTGGGGCTAAATCGTTGAATCCCCCGCGTCATTGCACGCGGGGGCAAGCCAGATTACGGTGTGTCCGTTCAATCGCAGGGGAACGGACTGACCATGGATCGCAAGCCGGAATTGTCGGCAGCCCCCAATCGCTATCGCGCCATGCTCTATCGGCTGGCGCGCCTCCGGGTCCGCGCCGCGCACTTCCTGATGCTGCCCGACCTGTCCGCCGAGGACGCGCGGGCGATGCGCCAACAGGTCCAGACCGACGGCGAGCTGAGTCAGAGTTACGTGCTGATGTGCGGCCTGTCCGCGGCGATCGCCATCCTGGGCCTGCTGCAAAGCTCGACCGCGGTGGTGATCGGGGCCATGCTGATCTCGCCGATGATGGGGCCGATCGCCGCGCTGGGCTTCGGCTTTGCCTCGCTTGACGGGCGGCGCATCCGCGACGCCTTGCGCGTGGTCCTGATCGGCGTGGCGATCGGGGTGCTGACCGGCATCCTGCTCACCTGGATCAGCCCTATCCGCAATGCCACGCCCGAAATCCTCGCCCGAACCCAGCCGACCCTGCTCGACTTCGCGGTGGCGCTGTTTTCAGGTCTTGCCGGCGGCTATGCCACGGTGATCGGCAAGGGCGGCGCGGCGATCGGCGTCGCCATCGCCACCGCGCTGATGCCGCCGCTCGCCACGGTCGGCTATGGCATCGGCATGGCCGAGCCGACCTTTGCCCTGGGCGCGGCGCTGCTGTTCATCACCAACCTTTCGGCGATCGCCTTTTCCTTCGCGCTGGTCGCCCGGCTCTCAGGCGCAGCCCGCCCGTTGAGCGCAGTCGAACTCGAGCCGCGTTATGTCATCGCCGGGGCCGCCGCCTTCATCGCGCTTGC
>JAFEEP010000373.1 GCA_018241045.1 Pseudomonadota bacterium
CGGCTGCAAGGCATCGAACCTGAGACCCAGTTGCTGGAGTTTTCGGCTTCCGCAGGACGGATCGACGGGCAATTGCCGGCCGGCCTCAACTTGCCTGTGCACCTGCGTCGGCGCTACTGCGTGGACGGCGAGGCCTTTGCCGTTGTCGAAGCGTTTCTTCCCGCGGAAGCCGAAGCCGTCGGAACAGCGCGAGCCGAGCGTCTCTCGGTCTACGACATCCTCCAGCAGTTCCTCGGCCTGCGCATCGGGCGAGCGGACATCGCCATCCAGTGCGCGAAGCCCAAGAACAAGATCACCGCAGAACTTGGCCTGCCGCCTCGCAGCCATGTGCTGCTGATGCAGCGGACTTCCTATGCGGTCTCGGGGACTCCCTGCGAGCACATGCGCATCTACATCGTGCCGGAGAGATACACGTTCCGTATGAGCGTTCCGGGCCCCATGCAACTCGCGACTGCCATCCAGCCCGCCACGGTTTCTTAGACCGGACGCCCGACCGAGCGAAACCCAGAAGATGGAGACACCCCCATGAATGAGACAAGAATGCGTCGATTTCTCGTGACCTTTCCGGTGGCCGCGGGCGCCGTCGCCGCGCTCGCGCCATGGCGAGCGCTGGCGGACACCTATCCGTCGAAGCCCCTGCGCATGGTCGTTCCCTTCCCTGCCGGCGGACCGACCGACATCGTGGCGCGGCCCCTGGCCAAGCAACTCGGCGATGCGATCCGTCAGCAGGTCTACATCGACAACCGTGGCGGCGCGGGTGGCGGCATCGGCGCCACCACCGTGGCTGCGGCCACCCCCGACGGATATACGCTGCTCATGGGTACGGTGGGCACGAGTGCCATCAATCCTGCGCTCTACAAGAAGCTGGGCTACGACCCGGTGGCGGACTTCACGCCCATTGCAACCGTGGCCAGCGCGCCAGTTGCCGTCGTGGCCAACGCAGCGACTGGCATCGTTTCGCTCGAAGACCTCGTCTCCAAGGCGAAGGCCCAACCTGACAAGTTGACCTACGGCTCCGCAGGCAACGGTACCCCCGGCCATCTGGCCGGTGCCATGTTCTGCGCCGGCGCGGGAATCAAGTTGCGCCACATTCCCTACAAGGGGAGCGCACCTGCGGTGACGGACTTGCTCGGCGGCCAGATCCAGGTCATGTTCGACCCGCTGCAATCGGTGCTGCCGCACTTGCAGTCCGGCAAGCTGACAATCCTTGGCGTCACGAGCCGGCAACGCGCCACGGCCGTGCCGAACGTCCCGACGGTGGCCGAGGCCACCATCCCCGACTTCGAGATGACCGCCTGGTGGGCCGTCTACGGGCCCGCCCGGATGCCGCCCGACGTGACGAAGCGCCTGGTCGACGAGATTCAGCACGTCGTCACGAGTCCCGAGTTCGAACGGGCGCTCGGGAATCTAGGCGTTCAGCCATTGAATGTTCCGCTTGCCCAGTTGCAGCGTGAAGAGACTGCCAAGTGGGGCGCCGCCGTGCGCACCTCTGGCTTAACCCAGGAGTGAAAGCATGAAGCTCAACGATGAAGAGAAAGCGATGCTTGCCGGCGAAGCCGGCAGCGTCGCCAAGACAGCCATGGAACACCAGATCAAGGTAGGACGCTTTTTCAAGGCGGAAGACTTCGTCCCGGTCACGCAGGCACACGTGATGGCCGATACCGAAAGCCTCGGCCAGGCCGGCGTCATGTGGCTGGAGAAACTTGCCGACGCCGGCGAGGGCGGCGTCCGTATCCCCACCATCACAGATCCTCGCGGCACGGACTTCGAGAAGGCCTCGCTCCTGGGCCAGGCGGACTGGATGCTGGAGCTCGAGCGGCGCGCGATCGAAGCGTTCATCCGGCTCGGGGTCAGCATGACCGATACCTGCATCAACTACCAGACGGTGCTCGCGGCCACGCGCGGAGAACACGTCGCCTTCGGCGACACCGGGGTGGTGATCTATTCCAACTCGGTAGGAGGGGCGCGTTCGAACTTCGAGGGCGGTCCCTCGGCGCTGTCGGCCGGCCTCACGGGTCGCACGCCGCGCTACGGATACCACCTCGACAGTCATCGCCAGGCCACGCTTCGCATTCGCACGGACTGGACGCCTCGCTCCCTCGACGACTGGGGCGCGCTCGGCGGCATCGTCGGGCGGCTTTCCAACAACTATTGGCAGGTCCCCCTCGTGGAGGGTCTCGAGGCCGCCCCGACCTCCGATGAACTCAAGCACTTCGGTGCGGCCATGGCAAGCTTCGGATCGACCGCACTGTTCCACCTCCTGGGGATCACTCCCGAGGCCCCGCGGCTTGCGGACGTGGGCGGCGACAAGCTGGCCGTCACCCACCGGATCGGCGAGTCCGACGTGATCGCACTCAAGCAAAGCTACCGGGTCGATCCCAGCATCGACGTGGTGGTCTTCTCGGCGCCACAGTTGAGCATCTTCGAGCTGCGGGATCTGGCCAAGCTTTGCAACGGCAAGAACTTCAAACGTCCGTTGCTGGCGGTCACGAGCCCCCAGGTCAAGCCCGACTGCGACCGCTTCGGCTACACGAAGGTGATCGAGGAGGCAGGCGGGACGGTCCTTTCGGGGATGTGCTTCTACCAGTCCTATGCGCGCGAAATGAGCGAAACCAAGGGATGGAAGCGCTTGGCGACCAACAGCGCCAAGCTCGTCAACATTTTGGGCGGCTATGGCTACGTGCCCATGCTCGCCTCCATGCACGCCTGCGTCCAGGCCGCGGAAATGGGAGAACTGCAATGAGCACCACCCAATACCAGTCACGTCACGCGATGGGTCGACGCGTCATCGGACAGACCCTCGTCGCCCATGATGGCTTCTCTGCGCGTTACGACCTGAACCGATTGCAGGGCGTCTTCTCGCGTCCGGCACACAAGCTCGTCGGCCAATCCTATGTCGACAAGATCCTCGTCCTCGACACCGCCAAGGGGGGCGTCGCCACGGCCTGGATGCTCCACGAGATGCGCTCTCGCAACATGGTGCCTTCCGCCATCGTCTTCAACACCGTGAACACCATCCTGGCCCAGGGTGCGGCTCTGGGCGATGTCAGCATGTTGGCAGGCTTCGACGTTGACATCACCGCGCAGATTCCGCACGGCGCCATGGTGGAGGTAGATCCAGATACGTTCACGATCCGTGTCCTGGACCCGAGCGAGTATCCGGCCGAAGGGCAGGGTGCCGCGGACACCCGAAAAGTCCACGGCCCTCGCTAGGTGATCGCTCCGGCGAGGCTTAGGATATTTGTCCTGCCTCGCCACCTCTTCAGCGGACCGCCATGGATTCGAATGACCAAGTGACCGACGATGCCCGGATGCTTCGCGCCATCCGCGTGATCGAGGCCGTCTGCGACGCCTCGATGCCGATCAGCGGTCCGCAACTGGTGCATCGTACCGACATCCCCAAGGCCACACTCGCCCGGCTGGTGACCAGCCTGGTGAGCTCCGGCTATCTTTCCTACGTGCCGGGACGCCGGGAGTTGGTGCCTGGCCCGCGTTCCGCAAGACTGGGCATCCGTGCGCTAGGAAACGGTCCGCTCCGGCGCGAATGTCGAGCGGTGCTGCGGGACACCGTCGCCCGTCTTGGCGAGACCTGCAACCTGGTGGTCCGTGACGGCGACAGCGTGATTTACGTCGAACGCGTCGAGACCGATGCGCCGCTGCGCATGCACCTGGAGCCAGGCACTCGTGCACCCCTGCATTGCACCGCCGGCGGCAAGCTCTTTCTATCGCAAATGGACCCGGGTGACTCCGCGCGCTTGATGAGGGTGCTCAAGCTCGACCGCCGGACTCCCGGCACCATCGTCGAGGCGTC
>JAFEEP010000374.1 GCA_018241045.1 Pseudomonadota bacterium
CTGCACCGCGACACTTCGCCCGAGCGCTTCAAGGCGCGCTTCGTTCAGGACGAACTGGCTGGGGACTTCTGTCGTCGGGCGCGGGGCCTGTCGCTGCTGGCGCGCAACGCCGCCATCGACGTGCACGCGCAACCCGAGGCATCCGCCAACACGGAGAGCGACAACGTACCGCTGCCACGCAACACGCTGCCGCTGCTGGTGACCCTTGAATTGCTCTGCCTGGAGCGCGCGGTGTTGCGCTCGTTCCTGAATCGCTTCGCACGCGGTGTGTACGGCACCATCGACGATCTGGTGCAACTGCGCCGCGACATCTTCGACGGCCTGGAGGAGTACTACGGCACGCTCGCCAAGACGCATGGCTACACGGCCGAGGCGACAGCACGCGGCGAAGTGCTGTTCGGCATCGATGACCTGTTCGACTCGGTGGTCGAGCGGATCGAGGCCGTGACCTTCGAGATTACGACGCGCAGCCAGCGCACGGTCAGCCAACTCGGCTTTTGGCTCACCACCTCGTTCGGCGCCATCGAGACGGGCTTTGTCGCCGCCAGCATCGCCACCTGGTACTACGCCGACAACCTTGGCGCCGTGCTCGGATGGACGATCGGTGTTACCTTGGTCACCGCACTGGCCATCGCCGCACTGCTGCGTTCGAGGCTGAAGGCATGAAAGCCGCCGGCAAGCATTGTGCGATCGTCGAGGTGCCGGGCGTGAGCGGCGATTATGTGTGAATTGCTTGCGCTGTCGAGTTCGCAGCCGCTGCGGCTCACCTTCTCGCTGCAAGCGCTGGCGGCGCGGGGCGGGCCTGCGGGCCGGTCGCACGACGGTTGGGGGGTGGCCTTCTACCAGGGCAGCGACGTGGCGCTGTTCCGCGAACCCGTCGCGGCGGCAAACAGTAACCTGGTGCGCCACCTCGAATCCCACGGACCGGCGACGCGGCTAGCGATCTCGCACATCCGCCATGCCACACAGGGCGAAGTGTCGCTGGCAAACACCCAGCCCTTCGTGCGCGAACTGGGTGGGCGCACCCATGTCTTCGCGCACAACGGCGACCTGCCGGCCATCAGCGGCCGCAAATCGCTGAGCCTTGGTGACTACCGCCCGGTCGGCCAAACCGACTCCGAGCATGCCTTCTGTGCACTGCTGGGGCGCATGGCATCGCTGTGGCGAGGGGACGGCCCGCCGCGATTGCAATGTCGCCTGACGGTGCTGGCCACGTTCGCAGCCGAACTGCGAGCACTCGGGCCCGCCAACTTCCTCTACGCCGATGGCGATGCGCTGTTCGCTCATGGCCATCGGCGCCTGCAGCTCAACGGCCGCGCGGAGCCTCCCGGGCTCTGGATCAGGCAGCGGCGCTGCCCGGCCAATGGCGAGCTGGCAGACCGCGGGGCGGGGGTGGCGGTGAAGGCAGAGTCGACCACCGCAGTGTGGATCGCCAGCGTGCCGCTCACGGAAGATGAGTGGCGCCCGATGTCATGCGGCGAACTGGCCGCAGTTCGCGATGGCGAAATCATCGGCAATCTGCCCGGGTCGTCCACCTGAATCCGGTTTCGGTGCGACCAACCATGACATGCGCGCTCCTCAAGAGTGGGCCCTTTGGATGATCAACTTCCGTTATGCGGGGCGACTGCGTCGGCGGTTCAAGGCTTTCGGATCCGATATCGACGTGCGCGAGCTGATGTCCGCCGAGCTGCAACAGCTTCACCAGAGATCGGACCCAGTTGGTCGACGCGGGCCACGACCAAGTGACTCCTGACCGAATCGGTCTTGATGATGCTCAACGCGCCTGTCCAATCTTGCGTGCCTAATCGTAGGTAACATTCATACAGGAGAAGTCACCATGACCAACCGACAAATCGTTCTCTGCCATCCTGTCCGCACGGCCATTGGCACGTACGGCGGCAGCCTCAAGGACATGGCAGCCTCCGACCTGGGTGCGGCAGCGATCCGCGAGACGCTGAAGCGCTCCGGCCTGCCAGCGGAAAAGATCGAGTCCCTGGTGATGGGCAACGTCATTCAGGCGGGCGTGAAGATGAATCCCGCACGGCAGGCCGGCATCGCCGCCGGGCTGCCGGTCGAGGTGCCGGCGCTGACGGTGAATCGTGTCTGCGGCTCGGGCGCGCAGGGCGTCGTCAGCGCGGCGCTGGAAATCTGGTCGGGCATGATCGACTGCGCCATTGCAGGTGGCATGGAGAATATGGACCGTGCGCCCTACCTGTTGCCCCAAGGGCGCTGGGGCGCGCGCATGGGCGACGTGACGATGTTCGACAGCATGCTTTACGACGGCCTCAACGATGCCTTCAGCGGCAAGCACTCGGGCTGGCACACCGAGGATCTGGTTCTGAAGAACGGCATCAGCCGCGAGGATCAGGACCGTTGGGCGCTGCGTTCGCAGCAGCGCTTCTCCGCCGCCCAGGCCTCGGACAAGTTCGAGGCCGAGATCGCCGCCATCGAGGTGCCCGGCCGCAAGGGCCCGACGGTTTTCGCCAAGGACGAGCACAACCGGCCCGAGACCACCA
>JAFEEP010000375.1 GCA_018241045.1 Pseudomonadota bacterium
CCGATTGTGCTGGTCGACCAGCGCCGGAGCCCACTGGCCTCGGGGCTTCCTCCGATGGTGTTCGGGAACATGGCTCGTGACGACGGCAATCTCCTGATCGAGCCAGGCGACTACGCGGAGGTCATGGCGGATCCGATCGCCGCGAAGTACGTTCGGCCGTTCGTCGGCGCCCGGCAGCTCATCCACAACGAACCCCGGTGGTGTCTGTGGCTCGTCGATCTGGACCCCAGCGATATTGCCCGCTCACCGATACTCCGCCGGCGGCTGGATGCCGTGCGCCAGTTCCGCGCAGCATCGAAGGCCGAGTCCACGCGGCAGATGGCGGAGACGCCACACCTATTCGGGCAGCGATCGCAGCCCGACACGCCCTATGTCTGCGTGCCGCGGCATGCGAGCGAGACCCGCAAGTTCTTCCCGACAGCCCTGTTCACCCCGGATGTGATCTGCGGTGACGCCAACTTCAAAGCAGATGACCCGGACGGCCTCGCGTTCGCAGTGATCTCGTCTTCGGCATTCATCACCTGGCAGCGCACCATCGGAGGCCGCCTCGAGTCTCGTCTGCGCTTCTCGAGCACCCTGACGTGGAACACCTTCCCGCTGCCTACCATCACCGATTCACAGCGTGCCGCGATCATCGCCGGCGGCCGAGCCGTTCTGGATGCGAGAGCGCTACGCCCAGAACGCTCGCTCGCAGACCACTACAACCCCCTGGCGATGTCGCCCGAGCTGCTCCGTGCCCACCGCGAACTCGACGTTGCTGTCGACAAGACTCTGGGGCTGCGTGGAGCAGCAACGGAAGTTGACCGGTTGCGAGCGCTGTTCGCCAGCTTCGCGAAGCTCACGACAGCGAATGAGCTCACGATGCCGAAGAAGCGTTCCCGTAAGGCGAGAGCCGTGAGCGCGGCGTCGTGAACTGGCCGTACCCGACCGTCCCCGTCGACGGGATCGCGACGGTTGATGAGGACGGCGAAAATCAGGTCTGCGCTTGCGGCAACGATTCGGCTACCCAGGATTGGCGAAGTGCCGATCGTCACGGGTGCCTTACCTTCGATGCGGCGGGTTCGTCCGATCCGAACGAGTTCGCGGTGTGCCCGGTGTGCGGCCGCGTGTATCCCAACGATGCGCTGTTCCAGGGCGCCGCGGTGGCGGTGGCCCGCTATGAGATCACGAGCGCCAAGTTCGTTGCTGCGCTACAACGGTATGACCACGATGCCTACGGATCCGGCGCGCCGTTGACGAGCTGACGGCAGTGGCTCAGCGCGCGGTTGTCAGTGCGCCAGCATAAGGTTCGCTGTTGTGGTGCAGCACTGGTCTCCGATGTCTCAGCTGCAGGCGTCACCGGAGCCGGGGATCTGGTACGTGTTCGATCACAGCAAGCGGATCGCGATCATCCGCCATGTCGAGATCCGCGGCCGCAGGCTGTTGCGGTCGGTGACGTTTGATCGAGATCCCGATCGGCGAGTGTTGATCGGCTACTTCCCGGACGATGCGATGCGTCTCGCGGTCGAGTGCACTTGGTCTGAGTATGTGAGGGCGACCGGCCCTCCGGTGAGTAATCGTCGATGATCGCGTACCACCGGGGCAAGAGAAACGGCACCCGGCCGGAGCGTGGAAATTGTCACATTCACCAACGATCCAACTGAGGAGGAGCCATCGCCCCGAGGGGCGGGAGGGAACCTGCTCAACAGCCGGGTGCCGCGCTTTAGTGTACCGCGCAGGGCGGTCAGAGCGGGGTGGTTTGCAGGAGCTCGTCCGCGACTCTGTCGAGCAGCTGCGGGGTGAGCTGTTCGTGCCGGCCGGCGCGTTTGATGGCGTCGATCGTCGCGAGGATCGTGGTGTGCGCGTCCGGTGCGGCCGGGATGGTCTTCTGCGCTCGGCGGATGCGGGCGCTGAGCTCGAGGATCGCGGCTTCGTCTCGCTCGTTGTTCGCGTAGCCGGCGGCAAGCTCGAGCGCCTGGTGCAGCAGGCGGATCTCGGTGGTGGTCAACGGCGTGGTCATCGTGTCCTCATGTTCAGGAGCTCGGCGGTCAGTTGGGTAAAGCGCGCGTCGACGTCGCGCGGGTCGGCAAGGTCGGCGTCGGGAGCGATGGGGCGGGCGTCGTAGAAGTGGTGACGGATGACGCGGCCGCGGTTGTCGACGAAACCTGCTCCCTCGCCCTCGATCGGTTCGAGGAGGGTGACGACGTCGACCGTGAGCTCTCGTGCAGTGCCGCGTTCCCTGATGAGGGTGCGGTCTCCGATGTGCAGCGCGGGCCACGGGGCGAGCTCGGGGTCGGTCATGGGACTTCCTTCCGTGCGGCGGGGGATGGGCGGCGCAGTCGTCGAGCGGACTTGGGGATGGGTTCGTTGCGGGGCAGCTTGGCGAGGAGCCAGTCGTCCCGGACGGCTATGGCGGCGGCGAAGCACGTCATGAGTGTGGGGTGGTGGTGGTTGGCGCATCCGGCGCGGGTCTGGCATCCGAGGTCGTAGCCCTCGGGGCTGCCGTGGACGATCTTCTTGGCGACCTCGTCGGATAGCATCGCCGGCTCCTCAGTCGAAGGTGGCGTCGATCAGGAGGTCGAGCGCGTCGGCGAGCTCGCGGAGACGATAGCTACGTCGGCCGGCGATGACGTGGCCGAACAGATTGACGAAGTGCAGCTCGCGGGTGGCGGTGTCGGCGACAGCGACGGTATGGACGTCGTGCGCGTCGATGTATTGCCAGCTGATGATGTAGTTGCGGCCGGCGACGTGCGCCTGCGCCCAGCGCAGGAGCAGCGCGCCGAGCGGGCCCTCTTCGGAGGCGCGGGGCGAGTAGGGGTCTGCCGGCACGATCGCGTCGACGGAATGGAACCCGACTGAGGAGCGGGTGATCTCGTAGCTGTCGAGCGGGATGTCGGTGAAGAGGTCGTTGTATCGGGTGCCGGTGTCGTCGGTGATGACGATGTTGTTGAGCGTGCTCATCGGTGTCTGGTCCTCTCGGTGTGTGGGTCAAGCGGCGCAGCTGGTGAGCTGCGCGCGGAGGGCGGTGTAGTCGGCCGGATTGACCGTCAGCTGGTACGCGGCGAGGACGTCGACGAAGCGGGATGCGTAGACGCATCCGTAGTCCGCGGCCGGGGGCATCCACTCGGCGGGCCCGCGGTCGCTCTTGGACTGATTGGCGCTGCCGTCCGTGGCCTGCAGGTTGAGCGGGTCGTTGGCGAAGTGTTCGCGCTGCGTCTCGTCCCATTCGTCGGCGCCCTGGCGCCATGCCCAGGCGAGGGGCACGATGTGGTCGATCTGCACGAGCTCGCTGGTGCCCTGTCCGCGCTGGAAGGTGATCGTGAGCCCGGTGTACGGGTCGTGCAGCGTTCCGGTGAGGACGACGCAGTCGTGGGTGCCGGGCTTGGTGGTGATGTCCTCGAGCGCGGCCGCGAGCGCATCGTTGCGCTGGTCGCAGCCGTTGCGGTCGATGTCGGCCCAGCGTTGCCCGAAGGCGTCGCGCTGATAGGTGTCCTGATTGTCAGCCTCGGCGATGTCCAGCTGCTCGAGCTGCTCGAGGCTCGCGGTGGCTTCTGCCGTGAGGTCAGCCGATGGCGTTGCCGGCGGTGCGGCGGATGCGGGGGGTGGGGTCTCGATCGTCGCAGCGGGACTGCTGCTGGCGGCCTGCGTGGTGAGGGCGATCGCGCCGGCGAGCAGTGCGACGACCAGGGCGCCGGCGGCGGATGCGGTGCGGGTGGTGCGGCGGGTCATGGTGGTCCGTTCAGAGGAAGAGGATGGCGCCGAGGACGACGGCCGCGACGAGCGCGGCTGCACTGATGGCGAGGCTGGCGAGGAGTTTGAGGGTGCGCCGCACGGTGCGCTCGGCGCGCCGGATGGTGTCGAGGGTGACGAGGATGCCGACGAGACCACCACTGCCCAGCAGCAGGGGAGCGAAGTCGCGCGCGGTGCTGAGGGCGAGATCCATGGTTCCTCCGGGTGGGTGCGTCTAGGGGTATAGGCCGCGGTTGGGGGTGTTCGCGGACAGGGGTGATCCGGGGACGGGCATGGGCGTGCCCGTCCCCGGATCCGGCTACGCGGCCGTTTCCTGGCTCTCCTCGCCGAGCATGGCGTCGGCGATCGCGTTGACGGCGCGGAGGACGTTGCCGGCGACGCTGCGGATGAGGTCGACGTCGCCGCCGGCCCATCCCGCGACGTAACCGATCGACCACGCGCTGGTGTCGAGTCCGAGGAGTCCACCGGCGCAGTAGGCGACCGACTCGGCCTCGGCCTCGATCACGCCGCGGTGCTCGCGCGTGCTGCCCTCGTCGAAGTGCAGGAGTGCGTGGCCGATCTCGTGCAGGAGGGTCTTGACTCGCATGGCCGGCGCCATCTTCGCGTCGACGCGGATCTGTCGGGTGAGGCCATCGGTGTACCCGTTGAGTCCGTCCTGCTCGATGTCCTCGAGCGCGACGTTCCACCCCTGGCCGGTGATGTAGACGGCGAGCTGGTCGAACAGCCCGGCGACGTCGTCTCCCTCGAGGTAGACGGCGGGCTGCTCGGGAAGCGGCTCTCCCTCGGTGTCGGTGACGTCGAAGACGGAGAGTACGGGGTAGATCACCCGGCTGCTGGTGGACTCCTCGCCGGTGGTCTCGTCGACCTCGACGATGCGCTTGGTGGAGTAGCCGAAGATCTTGATCGACTTCGCGCCCTTGACGACGTGTCGGCCGAGGCTCTCCCACTGGCGGTAGCCGAGGCAGTAGGTGCCGCCCTGCGCGAGGATGAGCATCTGGTTGGAGAATGAGCGGCGCCGGACAATGCGGGCGAACCGCAGCCAGGCCTTCCAGTTCTCGCTCTCGGCGAGTGTGGTGACCTGGGCGGTGAGCTGGGCGTGTAGCGCTTCGGCTTGCGCGCGGCGCTCTTCCGGGGTGCGCCGGGTGGTGCTGGAACGGCGGGTCTTGGTGGGCATGGAGTCCTCCCTCAAAGTGGACAAGTAGTGAATGTGACATTCACTACTCTAAGGGGTGGGCGGACAATGCGTCAACACCGGTTCTGAGCGGGCCAGCGGGAGGCGGTCAGCCCTGCAGAATGTCGGTGGCCGACTTGGGGTACGCGGTGCGAGGCAGAGCGATCGGTATGCGCCGGCGCTGGGTGCTGCTGCCGAGCGGGAAGGCGTCTGGTGCAAGTACCTTCTTGCAGGGAGCACTATTCATCAGTTCTCACTTGCGGTGTAGCCGGATTCAGCAAGGCTTCGACGCGCAATCGTGAGAACCGTGCAGGAACGGTACGACGGGTAGACCGATGCCGCGTCAGGGCTGGCCGTTAACTCGAGACGTGTCCAGGGTTCCGCGTCATCACCGCTGCGAGAGAGAATTTCAACGCCGACGGCACTCGCTGTAGCAACAAGAGCTACGACTGACAGAGTCAGTCCTCGATGTCGCCTAGTTGTTCCCCGGCGAGAGCTCGTTGGACGAGCCGCGCATGTTCTGCGGACAACGGGAACTGGATCTCATCGCAGTCTGGAAAGTTCTCATCCCCAGCACTGACGCTCAGGAGGAAGTCGCCTCCGGGTTCTCGGAGCACGACGAGCATGCCGCTTGTCAGTGAAGGCTCTCCGTCGATTGTGCTCACTGGCCAGGTCAGCGCGATTCGAATGAGTTCGTCGCTCATCAAGATGAAGCTCGATTCTGGTTGCACTTGCTTGTTGAGCCAGGCTACCGAGCCGACCCACGAGCCAAGCGGGTCGCCGTGCGCCGATATGGTGCACACATGAAGCACCTGCACTACGGCTCGATCGTTATAGCCATCTCTGATCAGTTGGCCTCGACCTTTCAGACAGCAGCGCACGACTTCATGGCCGCGGGGCGCTCTGCAGTCTGGCCAGTCTCGGGCTACCGCGATGATCGGGATGAGATCTCGATTCAGCTGGCTGTTGGTCCTGGGATTGCGTTTGCGATCACCGACACTTGGCTCCCCGACGAGCGCGAGCCTTCACGACACGATGCGGACTCGATCGCATACATAGATGGCGAGCACGAAGCCCTCGAGAAGGAGCAGTTGAGCGAGGCGGTCCGGAACGTGCTGGTGTACGGCCGGTTCGACAGGCACTCAATGAAGGATGCCGGAAGCTGGCGGTTCAGCGGGCATCCAGCCGTTACCGACGCACACGATCCTCAATCCGCCGTGAACTCCCTAGGGCGTGTTGATTTAGTGCCGGGGTCGCTGGAGTCCAGTTAGTGCGCGTTGCCGAGTCCGCCAGTGAGGCGGCCGTGGAATCGGGCGGTGGCGTCGTTCATGCCGGTGAAGGTGACGGTCTTGCCGAGGTGTTCGTATTTGGTGTGGATGGCGTCGAGCGCGGCGACGGTGGATGCGTCCCAGACGTGGGAGCGGGTCAGGTCGACGACAACGCGGTCGGGGTCGTGGGTGTATTCGAACTGCGTGGTGAGGTCGTTGCTGGAGGCGAAGAACAGTTCTCCGTCGACGGTGTAACGGGCGGTGGGCTGGCCGTCTTGGTCGGTGATCTCGCGGGTGACGGTGGTGAAGTGCGCGACGCGGCGGGCGAAGAGGATCATCGCGGCGATGACGCCGACGCCGACGCCGATGGCGAGGTTGTGGGTCCACACGGTGATGCCGACGGTGACGACCATGACGAGGGTTTCGCTGAGCGGCATGCGCTTGAGGGTGGTGGGGCGGATGCTGTGCCAGTCGAACGTGGCGACGGAGACGACGATCATCACGGCGACGAGGGCGGCCATGGGGATGACGGCGACGATGTCGCCGAGCACAAGCACCAAGACGAGGAGGAACACGCCGGCGAGGAAGGTGGAGATGCGGGTGCGGGCTCCGGATGCCTTCACGTTGATCATCGTCTGCCCGATCA
>JAFEEP010000376.1 GCA_018241045.1 Pseudomonadota bacterium
CGATCCCGCCCTTGTGGCAGCCCGATGCCCAGGCGCTCAACCTCGAGTTCATGCTCCCGGTCAGTCCCGTATCTGGGTGGATATCGTCCTACCTGCCGATGAACGCGGCAATCCGCGCCGGATTTTCGCTGGTCGGGGCGGAAATGCTGGCTGCGCCAGTCATGGCCGCAGCGGCGCTGGCGTTGCTGTGGTCGATCGCGCGCCGGTTGTGGCCCGACGATCGAGCCGCGGCGATCGTGACCTGCATCATGCTGGCCGGGTCGGGTCAGTTTATCCTCACCGGGATGAGCGCCTATGCGATGACCGCCCACCTCCTGTGCAATCTGGCGTGGTTGCGGCTGTTCCTGATGCGCAGGCGCTGGGCCGACGGGCTGGCGATCCTCGTGGGTTTCGTCGCGACGGGTCTGCACCAGCCGGTGTTTCACCCGTTGTTCGTGCTGCCGTTCATGGTCCTGCTGCTGGTCCGGCGCGAATGGGCCCGGCTGGCGTGCTTCGCCGTGGCCTACCTTGCCATTGCCGCGTTCTGGATGGGCTGGCCGCTCCACGTCGCGGGGCTGATCGTCGGCGATGTGCAGGCGTCGGGTGGTGGCGCCGCGCAAGGGGCGTCCTACCTGGATCGGCTGCAAGGCCTAATCCACCTCGATCTGTCGAGCTTGGCGCTTCAGGCGTACAACATCGCGGGGTTTTTTGCCTGGCAACACATCCTGTTGTTGCCACTGCTGGTGCTGGGCTGGCGCGCGGCGCGGGGCGACGAGGTCATGATGGCACTGGCCGCGGGGCTGGTGCTACCCTTCGTGGTGATGCTGGTGATCCTACCCTTCCAGGGATTCGGCTATGGCTATCGCTATGCGCATGGCGTGCTGGGCAATGCGGCGCTGCTGGCTGGTTGGGCGTGGCATCGCATGGGCGACAAGCGGCTGGAGCAGCGCCGACTGCTGGCGCGCACCACGCTGGCCAGTGTCGCCGTCCTGCTGCCGTTCCAGATGTGGTCGGCCTACAGTTCGTTCCGCCCCTTCGTCGAGGCAGACCGGCGGATCGCAGCGAGTAATACCGACCTTGTCGTGCTCGACATCGGGTGGGGACGCCACGTCGAGAACCTGGTCTACAACGCCCCCGATCTCGACAATCGCCCGATTCGGCTGATCGCTCAGCGAATCGCCGATCCCGACGGGTTGGCGCAACGGCACTGTCGATCGGGAACCCGCGTCGCCTTTGGGTCGACACGGTTCTACCTCTCGGGGTTTGCCCCGTTCCTGCCGCCCGGCGCGGCAACCGACGTGGTGACCATGGCGCGCCTGCGCCGGGCGCTGACGCGTGCCGGTTGCCGGGTCGAGACGATCGACTAGACCGCCGCCAGCGCCTGTTCGAAATCGGCGATCAGATCGTCGGCATTTTCGATTCCTATCGACACGCGGACCAGATTGTCGGTGATGCCGAGCTGGGCCTTGCGTTCGTCAGGCACGGACAGGTGCGTCATTGCCGCGGGCAGGCTGGCGAGCGTTTCGGTCCCGCCCAGGCTGACCGCCAGCTTGGCGATCTTGAGGTTGTCGAGGAAGCGGAACGCCTCGGCCTCGCCGCCCTTGATATAGAGCGAGAAGGTGCTGCCCGCGCCGCTGCAGTGACGGTCGTAAATGTCCTGCTGGCGCGGATCGTCGATCATGCCGAGATAGCCCAGCCCCGCGACCTTGGGATGCGTCGCCAGCCAGGTGCAGATCCGCGCCGCGTTCTCTCCCGCGCGGCTCATCCGCAGTTCGACCGTCTCGAGGCTGCGTAGCAGCATCCAGGCGGTATGCGGATCGACGATCCCGCCCATGGTGTTGCGCAGCATGCTGACCGGGGTCATCCACTTCTTCGCCCCCGCGATGCTTCCCGCGACAAGATCGGAATGGCCGCCGACATATTTGGTCAGCGAATAGACCACGATGTCCGCGCCGTGATCGAGCGGGCGCTGCCACAGTGGCCCGAGGAAGGTGTTGTCGATCGCGATCGGGCAGTCCGCCCCCAGCGCCGCATCGCGCGCGTCGCGCACCGCCTCGACATCGACCAGCGCATTGGTCGGGTTGGCCGGGCTTTCGAGATAGACCATCGCCACCTTGCCGCCCTGCGCTGCGGCCTGGGCCTTGGCCTTGGCCATCACCGCGTCGAGTTCGGCGCGGGTCGCCCCGGCAGGGAAGTCGACGTAAGTGACGCCGAAGCGGCTGAGCGTCTTGGCGACGAAGCCCTCGCTGGCGGCGTAAAGCGGGCCGGAATGGACGATCACGTCCCCGGCTGAGGCATAAGTCAGAAACAACACGCAGATGGCGGTCATCCCGCTGGAGAAGCTCAGCGCCTCCTCAGCCCCGTCCCACAGCGCGAGGCGCCCTTCGAGGATCTGCTGGTTGGGGCCGTTGAAGCGCGAATAGACCAGCCCGTCAGTGCCGCCCGGAACCTTGCCGGTGATCCCTTCGAAGAAGCGCTTGCCATCCGCCGCGCTGGGAAAGGCAAAGGTGCTGGTCAGGAAGATCGGCGCCTTGAGGCTGCCTTCGGACAGCATCGGGTCATAGCCATAACCCATCATCAGCGTGGCGGGCGACAACTCGTGATTGCCCAGATGGGTGACGGCGGGCTTGGGCTTGCGAGAGGGGGTCGGGGTATCGGCCATCGCGTGGCTCCTTCCTGCAGAACGACGCTCCGAGGAAGGCCGGAGCTTGAAAGCGGCGGGGGCTCTGGCGTTCCTAACCTCCGCAGGAATGCATCTCCCTTCGACTGGACCTGCGATAGTCGAGCGGGCGGGGCAAGGCAACATGGTTGCCGGTGAAACCGGAATTGTGGTATTCCGCAAGCCAGGTCGCAGGAACCGCTCTGTCGAGGGGGAGAAACCCTATGAGCAACAAGGCCCTGTTGTCCGCCGCGCTGCGCCTGTTCGGCGCGGTTTTCTGCCTAGTCTATCCGCTGGCGATCCTCTGGCCCTCGGGCTGGGCCTGGCATGAAGGCGGCCCCGCCGCGAGCGACTATTTCCTGATGATCGTCGGGGTCTATGCCGTGCTGGGCGTGTTCCTGATCCGCGCTGCGGCGAACCCGCTCGCCAATGCCTCGTTGATCTGGTTCACCGTCTGGTCGAGCGTGGTCCATGCCCTGATCATGGCGTGGGAATCGCTGCGCAATCCAATGCACCAGGGCCACCTGCTGGGTGATGTTCCCGCGCTGCTGATCGTCGCGCTGGTCTTCGGTCTGCTCATGAAGCGCGTGGAGGCCGATGCCTGAGCGGACTCAGTCCTCGGTGATCAGACTGCGTTCGCGCGTTTCGGGAAGCAGCAGGGTGGCGACGCCCGCCATGGCGATCACCACGGCGACGTAGATGTAGAACAGCCATTCGACCCCCGCTCCCTTGAGCGACAGGGCGACCATCTCGACCGTCCCGGCGAACACGGCATTGCCGATCGCATAGGGCAGGGCGACACCCAGCCCGCGAATGTGGGCGGGGAACAGTTCGGCCTTCACCAGCGCATTGTTGGCACTGTAGCCGCTCTGCAGGGTCAGCGGGATCAGGATCAGCAGCGTCGCGGCCACGGCCGATGTGGTGTTCTCCAGGATCAGGAACACCGGCACCGCCGCCAGCGCCCCGCCGATCCCGAAGATCAGCAGCATCGGCTTGCGCCCGAAGCGGTCGGCCAACGCCCCGAACAAGGGCTGCATCGCGGTGAACCACAGCAGCGC
>JAFEEP010000377.1 GCA_018241045.1 Pseudomonadota bacterium
CCCGTTTCGGATGAGCAGGCGCAAAGGCGTATCGCAGCATTCGAAGAACAAATCGGGCACGTTCAAGCGCTGATCGAGCTTCGGCGTAGAGGCGTGAGAGGGCCGCGAGCGCTTCGCAACAGCAAGCGACGCGCCCTCAGTGGACTTCCCGCTGACTGGCGCGTTCAACTCTGCAAGCGCGGGCGTGCGGGCCGGTATCGCGCTGCACTGTTGGTCGCGGCTTTGACCGGGTGCCGCCCCAGCGAGCTGGAGAAAGGCATCAAGGTCTGGCTGACGCGGGACGCAACAACCGGGCAGACGCACATCTACCTGGAGATCGCTGGCGCGAAGGTCAAACGCGAGCAAGGGCAGCCCCGCCGCCGTCTGACCTTCGCCATGGACGATCCGCATCCGTTGGTGTCGATGCTCAAGGAACTGCTACCCGACAAGGCCGACGCCCCGGTTGTCATTCACATCGAGAGCGCCATGAACTTTTCGGCCGAGGTGCAACGCTTGGCAGCCTGTCTGTGGCCCTCGCACCGGCACACCGTGACCGCGTACTGTTTCAGGCATCAGTGGGCTGCGGATGCCAAACGGAATGGCGATGCAGAGGCAGTCAGCCGGGGGCTCGGCCACCTGTCTTCCAAGACACAGCGGGTTTACGGCACAGCATCGCAGGGCAGGCCGCCGCACGCCTTGAAACCATCAACCATTGAGGCGGATCGATCCATCAAGGGTTCGGCCGCAGATGTTGTTCCGCCCGATCCCGACGAACCGGAGTCCGCAAGCTGATCGGTGAAAACGGAATGGGGTAATCATTGGTTTATTGGGGTAATTGGCGTGGCTCATACCCCAATTTGCAGTAGCATTACCCTATTCTTCCTTGTCCGGATGCTGCTGCATGCAATCACTCTCGCCAGACTACCTCGCCAAGCTGCGCTTCGACGCGCAGCAGCTGGCGACGTTGCGCGCCCTGGGTGAGTACAGGGGCAAGCAGCAGCTCTTCGTGGCGCAGTCGCCGGAGGTCTTGAGCGATCTGCGGCAAGTGGCAGTGGTCGAGTCCACCGAGTCGTCGAACCGCCTGGAAGGCGTGGTCGTCGCCGCGCACCGGCTCAAGTCACTGGTGCTCAAGAATGCCACGCCGCAAAGCCGTTCCGAGCAAGAGGTGGCAGGCTACCGCGATGCCCTCGGTCTGATCCATGAGAGCGGCGAGCAGATGCCGTTTTCCGAAGGCACTGTCCTGCAGCTGCACGGCATGCTGTACCGCTACATGCCCCAACCAGGCGGGCACTGGAAGGCCACCAACAACGACATCGTCGAGCGCCACCCCGATGGCAGCTCACGCATCCGCTTTCGTCCGGTTGCCGCGCACCTCACACCCATCGCGATGGCGGACCTGATCGCGCGCTACCGCTTGGCCTTGGATCAGCACTTGGCAGACCCCTTGGTGCTGGTGCCGCTGGTCGTCCTCGACTTCCTGTGCATCCACCCCTTCCCGGATGGCAACGGCCGCATGGCACGACTGCTGACCCTGCAGTTGCTCTACCACTTCGACTACGCGGTGGGCCGCTTCATCAGCCTGGAGCGCATCTTTGAAGAATCGAAGGAAAGCTACTACGAAACGCTGGAAGCCAGCTCCCAGGGCTGGCACGAAGCCGCACACGACATCGCCCCGTGGCTCGATTACTTCTGGGGCGCCCTGCTGCGCGCCTACAAGGAATTTGAAGAGCGCGTGGGCACCATCGAGCGAGGCCGTGGCGCCAAGGGTGACCGCGTTCGCTCTGAGATTCTCAAACGCCAACTGCCCTTCTCGATATCGGAGATCGAGGAAGCCTGCCCCGGCATCAGCCGCGACATGGTGCGCGTGATTCTGCGCGCCATGAAGGCCGAGGGGGCGATTGCTCCAACTGGAAAGGGACGCGGGGCGAAATGGTCGCAAGTCAAGGCGGAGGGGAAAGCCTGATGCAACAGACGCTGACGACCTATCAGAGCCTGTACTACGCCTGGCTGCTGACCCGACGCGCGGCGGGCGACTCCGTTGAGTCGCTCGCCTCCACCTTGGTGGACTCGCAAGTTGACCTCAACCCCCATCAGGTTGAGGCGGCCTTGTTCGCCTGTGCAAATCCACTATCGCGCGGCGTCATCCTGGCTGATGAAGTGGGTCTCGGCAAAACTATCGAGGCAGGGCTGGTGATCTCCCAGCGCTGGGCTGAGCGCCGCCGCCGCATCCTGATCATCGTGCCCGCCAACCTGCGCAAGCAATGGCATCAGGAATTGCAAGACAAGTTCAACTTGCAGGGTGTGCTGCTGGAGGCCAAGAGCTACAACACCCTTCGCAAGCAAGACCGCCGCAACCCGTTCCAAGGCGCAACAGGCCCCGTCATCTGCTCGTACCAGTTCGCCAAGGCCAAGGCCGATGACATCAAGGCCGTCGATTGGGATCTGGTGGTTCTGGACGAAGCCCACCGCCTGCGCAATGTCTACAAGACCAGCAACGTCATCGCCAAGACGCTGAAGGAGGCGCTGGCGCACGTTCACTCGAAGGTGCTGCTGACCGCCACACCTCTGCAGAACTCGCTGCTGGAGCTGTACGGCCTTGTCAGCATGATCGATGACCGCGTGTTCGGTGACATCGACAGCTTCCGCTCGCAGTTCACCGCGCAGCCCCGTGAGCAGGCTTTCGCTGCGCTGCACTCCAGGCTTGCGACCGTGTGCAAGCGAACGCTGCGCAGGCAAGTCCAGCAATACGTGCCATATACGGCAAGGCGAGCCATGGTGGAGGAGTTCACCCCCTCGACTGAAGAGCGCGAACTCTCAAACTTGGTGGCCGACTACCTTCGCCGGCCCAACCTCAAAGCCCTGCCAGAGGGCC
>JAFEEP010000378.1 GCA_018241045.1 Pseudomonadota bacterium
CCTTCTCCTTGAATACGTCGCTCATCGCGCGCATGCCTGCTTCGGCGTCGCCGGCTTCGATGAACTGGTCGGCCGGGGCGTTCTTGGTCGCGGCAAAGTCGCGGACCTCCTGCGTGATCTTCATCGAGCAGAATTTCGGGCCGCACATCGAGCAGAAATGCGCGGTCTTGGCGCCTTCGGCCGGCAGGGTCTGGTCGTGGTATTGCTCGGCGGTGTCCGGATCGAGGCTGAGGTTGAACTGGTCGCGCCAGCGGAACTCGAAGCGGGCGCGTGACAGGGCATCGTCGCGGACCTTGGCCGCGGGGTGGCCTTTCGCCAAATCCGCGGCGTGCGCGGCCAGTTTGTAGGTGACCACGCCGACCTTGACGTCATCGCGGTCGGGCAGACCGAGGTGTTCCTTGGGCGTGACGTAGCAGAGCATCGCCGTGCCGTACCAGCCGATCATCGCCGCGCCGATCCCGCTGGTGATATGGTCGTACCCCGGGGCGATGTCGGTGACCAGCGGCCCGAGGGTGTAGAACGGCGCTTCGCCGCAGGCGGCGAGCTGCTTGTCCATGTTCTCCTTGATCTTGTGCATCGGCACGTGGCCCGGGCCTTCGATCATCACCTGCACGTCCTGCGCCCACGCGCGCTTGGTGAGTTCACCCAGCGTGTAAAGCTCGGCAAACTGGGCTTCGTCGTTGGCGTCGGCGATCGAGCCGGGGCGCAGGCCGTCGCCGAGGCTGTAGGCGATGTCATAGGCCTTCATGATCTCGGTAATCTCGTCGAACCGTTCGTAGAGGAAGCTCTCCTTGTGGTGAGCGAGGCACCACTTGGCCATGATCGAGCCGCCCCGGCTGACGATCCCGGTCACGCGCTTGGCGGTCATCGGGATATAGGGCAGGCGCACCCCGGCGTGGATCGTGAAGTAGTCCACCCCCTGTTCAGCCTGCTCGATCAGGGTATCGCGGAACACCTCCCAGGTCAGGTCTTCGGCGATCCCGCCGACCTTTTCCAGCGCCTGGTAAATCGGCACGGTGCCGATCGGCACGGGGCTGTTGCGCAGGATCCATTCGCGGGTGTCGTGGATGTTGCGCCCGGTCGAAAGGTCCATCACCGTGTCCGCACCCCAGCGGATCGACCAGACCATCTTGTCGACTTCTGATGCGACGTCACTGGCGACGGCGGAGTTGCCGATGTTGGCGTTGATCTTGACCAGGAAGTTGCGGCCGATCGCCATCGGCTCGGATTCCGGGTGATTGATGTTGCTGGGGATGATCGCGCGGCCGCGGGCAATCTCTTCGCGCACCCATTCGCCAGTGACATAATCGGGGATGCTTGCGCCCCAGTCCTGCCCGTCGCGGACATAGTCCTTGAGCATCTCGCGTCCAAGATTCTCGCGGGTGGCGACGTATTCCATTTCGGGCGTGACGATGCCCCGGCGGGCGTAGTGCATCTGGCTGACGTTGGCGCCGGGCCTTGCGCGCAGCACGGTGCGGCGCACGTTGGGGAAGGCGGGAACGCCGCCCGAACGGTCCGGGCCAAGCTGGCCGTTGTCTTCGGGCCGAACCTCGCGCTGGGTCACTTCCTCGACGTCGCCGCGGGCGCGGATCCACTGGCTGCGCAGTTCGGGCAGGCCTGCCGCGATGTCGATCACTGCGTTCGGATCGGTGTAGGGGCCGGAGGTGTCATAGACCCGGACCGGTGCCTCACCGCTGGACGGTTCAAGGCTGATCTCGCGCATGGCGACGCCCAGCGGGCCGACGTGAATCTTCTTGCTGCCGCGGATCGGACCAGTCGTTACGCCGATTTCGAGCTTGCTGTTGATGTCGGCCATATGCGCTTCCTCATGGGGCGGAGCGGGAGCGGCATGGCGGCCAACCCTTCCCTCCGCCCGTGCTAACGGGTTCAGGTTCGACGGGTCGGAGGATGCGAGCCCTCCCTCTCAGCGCACGCGCGCTCCCCGGGGATGGCGCGACCTTAGGCGAGCGGGGCGCGGCGGGCAAGCGCCGTGGCGCTAAGGTTCAGGCCGTTGCGGTGCGGTTCCACGGCGCGAGCATCAGCAGCCGCGCCATCGCGCAGGTTCCGGTCAGACCGGCGAAGGTCAGACCCGCGCCGACGAAGGCGGCAAGCCCGTACCACAGCGAACTGACCGAGGCGCCCAGAAGCACGCCGAGCAGGACCAGCGAGCCCGCCGCGATCTGCACCTGGCGCATGATCGGCAAGGGCGCCTTGCGATCCCCGTCGAGCGGCAGGCCCGCGCGGGTCCAGCCGTCAAGCCCGCCTTCGAGAACGTAGGCTTCGCCCTGCACCCGCGCGGCGAGCCGGGTGCAGGCGATCTGGGTGCGCCCGCCTGAGCGGCAGGTGAAGATCACGTCGGCAGCGGGATCGATCGTCAGGTGCGCCTCTTCCCAACCGGACAGCGGTTGCGATAGCGCCCCGGCGATGTGGCTGCGGGCGAACTCGTCCGCCTCGCGGATGTCGACCAGCACCGCGCGGCCAGCGGCCAGGCGTGTCTGGACTTCGGACGGGGCGAGCGGGAGCAAAGTGGCGGTCATGGTCGTGCGGTCCTGTCAGGAGCGAATTCAAATTCTTTATATGATCATTTTCTAATTTAACAAGTGCCGTGTCTCGCGCTAGGCCCCTGGGCGATGACCATGCTCTATCGCCTTGATGCCAATGCCGCGACGATCGCCGCGCGGTTCGGGGCGCTGGCGGGGCACGATCCGTGGCGCGGCGGGACGATCGCGCCGGGGCAGTTCGCTCCGGTGGTCACCGCCGGGCGTGAGGCGGTCGTTGGGCCGCGCCAGCCCGGAGCGCCGCGTCGCCTGATCCCGCGCCTGTGGGGCGTGCCGCCGCCGCCATCAGCCGGAGAGACCGGGCGCGGGGTGCTGAGCGTGCGCAATCCCGACAGCCCGTTCTGGATCGGCAATCTGCGCAACGCCGAGTTCCGCTGCCTGGTTCCGGCCAGCGCAGTGATGGAATGGGGCAAGGTCGATCCGACCGACGGCAAGCGCCGCCAACACTGGATCGCGCCGACCGACCAGCCGCTGTTCGCCATGGCCGGGGTGTGGAAGGACAGCGAGATTCCGAGCTTCGCGCTGCTGACTGCCGAGCCCAACGCGATCTGGCGGAAAATGGGCCACACGGCGATGCCCGCGATCCTGCCGCCCGACCCGCGCGCCTGGCACGCCTGGCTACACGCCGACTGGAAGGGCGCTGCCGCGCTGCTCCGGCCCTATCCCTCGGCAGCAATGGCGGTCAGTTGAACCGCGCCAGCGCCACCACGGTCAGCGCCAGCCCGACCGCCATCGTCGACAGCGCCCAGCCGCGCTGCATATTGCCCAGGCTGCGCAGCCAGAATTGGGTGTAGATGTCACAGAAGCCCAGGATCACCAGCGCCTCGACCATCATCAGCCCGCCCATGGTCTTGAGCGCGCAGGACAACAGGTCAGCTGGAATCCACGGATTGCCAAGGTAGACCACCGCGCCAACCACCAGCTCCACCATTCCGCACAGGAATTGCAGCGCGGGCGACCTTTCGACCTCATCGATCATCGTGCGCCAGATCCCCGGCTTGCGGAGCGCGCCGATACCGGCAAACAGCGCCGACAGGCCGAGCAGCAGAGCGGTCCAGGCGGTAACGTCAATCGGTGTCATCAATCCCTCCAGGCCCGAGTGTTTCTCCCCACCTGGGCTGTCCCGCTGTTTGAGCAACGATGCCGAAGCGGCTCGTCCTTGTCCAGCGCGCGTTCGCGACTGGACTTCGATCCGGCGACCCAACATAGTGTCGCGGCTACCGGTTCGGCCGAGCATCACGGAGAGGACAGCAATGGCGACAGCAGCCCGGCAGCGCCCGATCAACCACGTCGACCTCAGCCGCGACGCGCTCTATGTCGAGGATGCCTGGCGCGAACCCTTCGCCCGATTGCGCGCCGAAATGCCGCTAAGCTGGTGTCCCGAAAGCCCCTTCGGCCCCTATTGGTCAGCGGTGACGCATGATCTGGTGCAGAAGGTCGAGCTGCGCCCCGACGTCTTTTCCAGCCGCTGGGACCTGGGCAACATCACCATCGCCGATGCCGTCAATGGCGAGGGTTTTCCCAACTTCATCGCCCAGGACCCGCCGATCCACACCGCACAGCGCCGGGTCATCGCCCCGGCCTTCTCACCCAGCCAGATGATGAAGCTCGACGTGGCCGTCAAGGCACGGACCCGCGAGCTGATCGACAGCCTGCCGGTGGGCGAAACCTTCGACTGGGTCGAGCGGGTCTCGATCCCGCAGACCCTGGGGATGCTGTGCATCCTGTTCGATATGCCCTTCGCCGAATGGCGTGACATCAAGCGCTGGTCGGACTGGGCCAGCGGGGTTTCTGCCGACAATCTCAACGACGAGTACCGCGCCGAATTCCTCGTCCAGATGGGCGAGATGCTCGCCCGGTTCGACCGTGAGCTCGAGGATCGCCGCGGCAAGGAGCCGAGCGACGACCTGCTCAGCCGAATGGTCCATTCCGAGGCGATGGGCCACCTTGAACCCATGGAGCGGATCGCCAACATCGCGCTGCTGATCGTCGGCGGCAACGATACCACCCGCAATTCGATGTCTGCTCTGGTCGAGGCCTTCGACAAGTACCCAGGCGAGCTCGAGCGGCTACGCGCCGATCCCGCGCTGATCCCCAATGCCGCGCAGGAAATTGTCCGCTGGCAAAGTCCGGTCACCCATATGCGCCGCACCGCGCTGGCTGATACCGAACTGGGCGGACAGGTGATCCGCCAGGGCGAGAAGGTGGTGATGTGGTACATCTCGGCCAACCGCGATGAAGCGGTGTTTCCCGATGCCGAACGCTTTGACGTGGGGCGCGACAACGCCCGGCGGCACCTGGGCTTCGGCCACGGCATCCACCGCTGCGTCGGAGCGAAACTGGCTGAAAACCAGCTTGCCGCATTGATCGGCGAGATTGCCGAACGCGGCATCCGCGTCATGCCGCAGGGTGCGCCGACCCGGCTCGCCAGTCCGTTCCTGCACGGCTTCACCGCGATGCCGGTGCGGATCGAACCCGCAGCATGACCAAACTGTAATGAAGCGGACCGCCGCGGGTAAGCGACGGGGGTCCAGACGGTAGTCATCCCAAGCAAACCAAAGGGAGATTGCCGATGCGTATGACTCACCTTCTCATCAGCATGGCCGCCATGCCGCTCGTCGCGCTGGCCGCGCCGGTGCTGGCCGCCGACCCGCCGGCTGCCCCCGCGGCGCCGATGCAGACCTGCTCGGCCAAGGTTACCGACAACTGCATGCAGCGCGCCGGTCATGCCAAGTCCACCACCCATCACAAGGGGACGCACAAGGGATCGACCAAGGGCAAGCACCACGGCAAGAAGCACCACAAGGGGCACGAAGCTCACAAGGCCGAAGCCAAGGCGCCGCCCGCCAAGAAATAGACTTTCTGGGCCAGAACCCCGGCCTGGAAAACCCCGGAGCGCTCTGGACCGGCGCTCCGGGGAATTTCGTTGCCGCTAGCCCTTGCTCGAGTTCGCCGCCGGCACGCCCTTGTGCCCGCCGAACTTGGCCCGCAGCGCCGACAGCATCCGCGCATCGATCGCCGCGTCGTCGTGGCTGGAAAAGCGCTCGAACAGCGATGCCGCGATCACCGGTACGCTGACCCCCTGCTCCACCCCGGCGATCACCGTCCAGCGCCCCTCGCCGCTGTCGGCAACGCGCGGGCTGTAGGCGGAGAGGTCGGGGTTTTCGGCCAGCGCATCGGCGCCCAGATCGAGCAGCCATGACGAGACCACGCTTCCCCGGCGCCACACCTCGGCAATCGCGGCAAGGTCGAGGCGATAGCGGTATTGCTCCGGCACGGTGTCCGCCGAGGCGCTGGCGAACAGCGCGAAGCCTTCGGCGAAGGCCTGCATCATGCCGTATTCGATCCCGTTGTGGATCATCTTGACGTAGTGTCCCGATCCCGGCGGACCGCAGTGCAGCCAGCCCTCCTCACCCGGAGCGATCGGCCCGTTCTCGCGCGCCGGGGTGCGCGGGGCGAGCGCAATGCCGGGGGCAAGAGAAGCGAAGATCGGGGCGTTGCGGGCGACCGCCGCATCATCCCCGCCGATCATCAGCGAATAGCCGCGCTCCAGCCCATAGAGCCCGCCGCTGGTGCCGCAATCGATGAAGGACAGCCCTTTCTTGGCCAATACCTGCGCGCGCGCGACGCTGTCCTTGAAATAGGAATTGCCACCGTCGACCACGCTGTCTCCCGGGGCGAGCAGCGGGACGAGATCGTCGATCACCCCTTGCGTGATCTTGCCCGCCGGGACCATCAGCCACAACGTGCGCGGCACCTCCATCCCGGCAACCAGTGCCGCCAGGCGATCTGCCGCCACCGCCCCGGTTTCGGCCGCCAGCGCAGCGCGTTCGGCCGGATCGTCCGAATAGATATGACACTGGTGTCCGGCCTTGGTCAGGCGGCGAACCATGTTGCCGCCCATCTTGCCCAGCCCGATGAACCCGATCTGCATGGCGCTGAAATCCCTTTCCTGGCGCTTCACGGCGGGAATCGCCGCCCAATTCAACCTTGTGGCGCAAATTCAGGTTGCCGCAAGCCGCGATGCTTGAAGGCGGGGGGCAATCCGGGCATGAGGTCCCGGACCGAAGCGGCGCTACCCTTCGGCGGTCCATCCAGCGGAGTTTGTCATGGTGAATCGGGTTATCATGGGTCTTGGCCTTGGCGTCGGCATGGCCACGCTTGCAGCGGCAGGACTGCCCGGCACCGCATTCGCCGCCAAGCAGCAACATCAGCCGGTCTCGATCCTGCCCGAACCGACCCCGCAACCCAGCCCGGCGGCCCAGCCCAGCAGCGCGCCGCAGATCCAGCCTGCCCCGGTGGCCACGCCCAGCCCGACGGCAACACCCACGCCAACCCCGCCCGCGCCGACCACGCCGATGGTACTGCCGATCGATGAGCCGGTGATGGCCTGGACCATGGATGACGCCAAGGCGCTGCTCGGCGTGATCGAAAAGATCGGGGCAGACGGGTTGATCCCCGCCGACTATCAGCCGGAAAAGCTGCGTACCGCGATGCTCGCAGGGCCGGGGGCGGAACTTGACGCCCAGGCCAGCCGCGCCTTCGCCTGGCTTGCCGAGGATATGCGCGACGGGCGCACCCGGATGCAGTCACGCTTGCAATGGTACGTGGTCGACAAGGATGTCGAGACCAATTCGATCACCGGACTGATGACTGCCGCCCTGGCCAACCACGACGTCGCCGGGACGATCGCCGGCCTTGCCCCGACGCATCCCGATTACGAGGCGCTGAAGGCACTCTACGCCGCGACACCCAAGGCCAACAAGGCGGCGCGCGCGCTGATCCAGGTCAACCTTGATCGCTGGCGCTGGCTGCCGCGCGAAATGGGCAAGTACTACCTGCTGACCAATCTACCGGAGTTCCAGTTGCGCCTGACGGTCGACAATTCGATCATCCGTTCGTACCGCACCGTGGTCGGCAAGCCGGGCAAGACCGCGACGCCGAACCTTGCCGAAACGGTCGAAGCGGTGGTGTTCAACCCGACCTGGACCGTGCCGCAGTCGATCGTGGTCGGCGAAGGACTGGGCGCGCGACTGGCGGGCAACCCCAGGCAGGCGGCGCGCGAGGGCTACAAGGTGACCAAGAACAAGGACGGCACCTACCTCGTCGTCCAGCAGCCGGGCGACAACAACTCGCTCGGCCGGATGAAGATCGATATGCCCAACCCGCACGCGATCTATCTGCACGACACCCCGTCGAAGGCCTTGTTCAACACGCCTGTCCGCGCCTACAGCCACGGCTGCGTACGGACCGAGCGTGCGGTCGAGCTGGGCATGACCATGGCGATCCTCGGCGCCGGGCTGACCCCCGAGCAGGCGGTGCAATACAACCTGTCGGGCAAGTACACCAAGGTGCCGATGACCAAGACCTTCCCGGTCTATCTGACCTACTTCACCATGGCGACCGGGATCGACGGCAAGATGGGCAAGTTCGCAGACATCTATGGCCGCGACGTTCCCGTCCTCGCCAGCTTCGCCAAGCCGCGCGAGGCATGGAACGGCCAGCGCATCACCAGCGAGAAGGTGATCAAGCTGGATAATCCCCTGTAGGAATCAGGGGAGGCAGGCGTTCCAATGCGCAAGCTCCCCTGATCGCAGGGAAAGGTCGCGCCGGATCCACAACCGCGCGGTCCGAACGGGCCCATTATCACTGATCCGCACTGTTGTGTGGCGTGCATAGTTGACCAGTTTGTTCGGCCTGAAAAAGGGGAGGCTGGGCCGGTTTTCGCGCAAAGCGAGTCCATTGAATCGATGATCCGACAGGCACCACCAAAGATCAGATACTGATCGATTAGACGTTGCTGATAGTCGCAGTATCGCATCGCGTTGTTCACGCTCGGCGCTATATCGCGAAATCGCAATCACTCCTGCCATGAGAGCAACCAGTATGACGACCATTCCCGTCAATACGACTCGGCGCGCAATTATCGTGAATTCCTACTCAAACCTCGATGCGGTCCGCGTAGAGCAGGCGTCCACCCGAGAGGTTCCATAGCGCCTGGTTGAAGTGTTCCGGCCCCATCGCGAAGCAGCCTTCGCTGCGGCCCAGCTTGCCGAACTTCGGAATCATGTCGTCGGCGGCATAGACCGCCGGGTGCATCACGATTGCCCGGTCGAGGGCGTTGGAATTGTCGGCGTCGAGCCCCTGCAAGCGGATCGAGGTGCCATATTTGCCCTTGTACCATTCGCAGGTGAGATAGGCCCCACGCGAAGTCGCCTCAGAGCCGATGCCATTGGAAAAGCTCTGCAAGAAGCCCGAATGGGTCGGGTCCGAACCGCGTCCGTGGCTGACCATGAACGAGCGGATCTCACCCTGTTCGAGGCTGACGAAGTGCAGCCGCGGCAGGTTCGAGGCGCGGGCGAAGTCGGCGATGCCGACAACGTCGTGGCGCCACACCACCTTGCCCGCACGTTCAAGCTCGCGCTTGGCGATCTCGCGCAGCTTGGCGTCATAGGCGGGGTCGGACGGCGCGACGACCGGCAGGACGGGAGCCACCGGCGCGGTCGCGGCAGGCGGCGGAACCGGCGCCTGGCCGAACACCTGATCGAACTGTTCACCGATCGATTGAGCGAGCGCACGCCCCGGCAGCGCCAGCAGCGCCCCCGTGGCCAGGCCACCTCGCATGATCGAACGTCGGTCCATTGCACCCTTCATAGCACGACAGAATAAAGCCTTCCTGAACGAATCGGAAGAGCTAATCGGCAGAAACGCGCGGTTGTGCGCCCAGCCGATCGAGCGCAGGCCCGTCAACGCGCATCACCGTCCAGTCATCCATCAGCCGCGCGCCCAGTCCCTTGTAGAACCCGATCGCCGGTTCGTTCCAGTCGAGTACCGACCATTCGAGCCGGGCGCAGTCCCGCTCGATGGCCAGCGCGGCGAGGCGGGCAAGCAGCGCCTTGCCCAGCCCTGAGCCGCGCGCCTCGGGCCGCACGAACAGGTCCTCGAGGTAGATTCCCGGCTTGCCTTCGAAGGTCGAGAAATTGTGGAAGAACAAGGCGAAACCCTGTGCCGCACCGTCGATCTCGCCGATCAGCACCTCTGCATAAGGCCGCGCTCCGAACAGCTTTTCGCCCAGCACCGCTGCATCGAAGCGGACTTCGTGGGCGAGCTTTTCATAGTCGGCCAGGGCACGGATCAATTCGGCGATCAAGGGCAGATCGGCGGGACCGGCGGGACGGATCGCTACAGTCATGCAAAAGCCTTTCGAATGCGCGGCCAGAGCAGCCCGAGCGCCAACCCGGCCATGACCAGCAGGAATGACAGGATCTTCCACCATTGCAGCGGCTCACCCAGCACCAGAGCCGATGCGCCAAGACCGAACACCGGCACGAGCAGCGCCAGCGGGGCGACCGTGGCGGCGGGATGGCGGGCGAGCAGCCAGCCCCAGGCGCCATAGCCGAACATCGTGTTGCCCACCGACTGCCACAGCACCGCCGCCCAGGTCCAGCGATCCGCCGCGGCGATTCCCGCCGCCATGCGCGGCCAGCCTTCGAGCAGCAGCGCCATGACCAGCAGCGGCGGTATCGCGAACAGGCTCGACCAGACGACATAGCCCAGCATATTGACCGGCCCGGCAGCGCGACTGACCATATTGCCCCCGGCCCAGCTCAGCGCGGCCAGCAGGGTCAGCACAAGGCCGAGCGACGTCGCGCTGCCATCGGTGTGCAGCGCGATCGTGGCGATCCCGGCGCTGGCGAGGAGCAGCGCAGCGATCTGGTACGGCGCCATGCGCTCACCCGTCAGGCGCATGGCCATGGCGATGGTGAAGAAGGCCTGCGATTGCACCACCAGGCTGGCAAGGCCCGGGGTGATGTCGGCGCGCATCGCGGTGAACAGCAAGCCGAACTGCCCCGCGCCGATCAGCACGCCATAGGCGGCAAGATTGCGCCAGCGGACCTTGGGGCGCGGCAGGAACAGCGCGAGCGGGAAGAACGCCAGGGTGAAGCGCAACAGCGCCAGGGTGAGCGGCGGCAGATGCGCCAGCGCTGCCTTGATCACGACGAAATTGGTTCCCCAGACCGCCGTGACGGCCAGGGCGAGGAGCAGGTGCGACGGAGACAGGGCGGCACGTTGCGGCGGGCTCATGCCGGCCGCCTAGCCGAAGCGGGCGGCCCTAGCTAGGCCGGATCACCATCGAATCGCCCTGCAGTTCGACCTTGCCGAGCCGCCGCAGCACCGTTTGGCCCATCAGATTGGTTTCAAGGCCCTTCATCACCACGGCCTCGACGTTGTGGAACCGTTCGCCCCCGATCTCAACCGTGTCGAGAATAACCGGCGCGCCATAGCCCGTACCCGATGCGGTCTTCATTACCGGCTGAAACTCGGTTTCCGCGGGAAGCCGGTTGATCTGCCGGGCGGTTTCCTCGGTCAGGGCGACGACGTCGGCCCCGGTATCGACCAGGAAAGCGACGTCCTGGTTGTCGACCGAGGCGGTGAGGTGGAACTGGCCCGATCCGTCGCGGCGCAGCACCATCGCATTGCCGTCATCCTGGCTCGACGCACTACTGTGGCCGACCGACACGGCAAAGTTACCCTTGGCGTCACCGCCAGGCATCTCCGCAGTGTGCAGATTCGGCGCGAGGACCGCCGTGATGGCGACCGAGGCAAGGGCAAATCCGACCAGACGATTGATCATTGCCCCGCCATAGCCCGGCGCAGGTTACCGTTTTGCCAACACGGATTACGCCGCCTTGCCGTGCGCCTCGTCCATGCTCACGGCGCGACCGGCTTCGATCTCGGCGGCCTTGGCTTCGACCAGCTTGACGATGTGCGCGATCATCTCGGCGTCCTGGACGTGGTGGTCGGTCACGCCCGAGAGATAGACCATGTGCTTGCCCTGGCCGCCGCCGGTGATGCCGATATCGGTCTCGCGCGCCTCGCCGGGGCCGTTGACGACGCAGCCCAGCACCGACAGGCTCATCGGGGTGCGGATGTGCTGGAGCGCCTCTTCCAGACGTTCGACCGTGCGGATCACGTCGAAGCCCTGGCGCGCGCAACTGGGGCATGAAACGATCCGCACCCCGCGCGTGCGCAACCCCAACGCCTTCAGGATTTCATAACCGACGCGCACTTCCTCTTCTGGCTCGGCCGAAAGCGAAACGCGGATCGTGTCGCCGATCCCCGCCCACAGCAAGTTGCCGATGCCAATGCTCGATTTGACGGTGCCGCCAATCAGCCCGCCCGCCTCGGTAATGCCCAGGTGCAGCGGGCAATCGACCGCCTCGGCCAGCCCCATGTAGGCCGCGACCGCCAGGAACACGTCGCTGGCCTTCACCGCGACCTTGTATTCGTGGAAATCGTGATCCTGCAGCAGCTTGATGTGATCGAGCGCAGATTCCACCAGCGCCTCGGGGCAAGGCTCGCCGTATTTTTCCAGCAGGTCCTTTTCCAGACTGCCGGCGTTGACGCCGATGCGGATTGCGCAGCCGTTGGCCTTGGCGGCGCGGACCACTTCGGCGACCCGTTCGCTCGATCCGATGTTGCCCGGATTGATGCGCAGGCACGCCGCACCGGCATCGGCAGCTTCGAGCGCGCGCTTGTAGTGGAAATGGATGTCGGCGATCAGCGGCACCTCTGCCGCACGGACGATCTCGCGCAGCGCCGCCGTGCTGGCCTCGTCCGGGCAGGAGACGCGGATCAGGTCGGCCCCGGCCTCCTCACACCGGCGAATCTGGGCGATCGTCGCCGCAGCGTCGCTGGTCAGCGTGTTGGTCATGGTCTGGACGGTGATCGGCGCATCGCCGCCGACGGGGACATCGCCAACCATGATCTGGCGGGACTGGCGGCGCGCGATATCGCGCCACGGACGGATCGAGGACATGGGGCGCTCATAGTGCATGGACCGGATCAGGCAAAGCCTGATCCTTGCGCAACACCGTCCCGCTCCCCCGGCCCGACCACCCGTTCAAGGTACCCTATGGGTGGTCGGGCCGGGGGAGCGGGACGGTGTTGCCTCTGCCGTCAGGCAGACAAAAGTTTCGCGAAGAGAAATTCCGGATCGACGTGGCTGCCCACGGTAAAGGTGATGTCGGCGACCTTGGAAAAGCCGTAG
>JAFEEP010000379.1 GCA_018241045.1 Pseudomonadota bacterium
GTCACCCGGGCGCAGCGGCAGGCGGGGTTGCGGTTGACGGCCATCGAAATCCCCGTCCCCGATCCGCACAGCGCGACGCCGAACTGGGCGGTGCCGTCGGCGATCACCGAGGCGAGCTTGTAGCCGAAATCGGGATAGTCGACCCGCTCAGTGCTGTCGGTGCCAAGGTCGGCAACTTCATGCCCCAGCTCGATCAGGTATTCCCGTAGCTCGGTCTTGAGGTGGAAGGCGGCATGATCGGAGGCAATGGCGATGCGCATGGGAATCCTCGGGGCTGCAACGGGGAATCGCTAAGGGTGCCCCTTAGGCCCGCTCGGTAGCGAAGGCCAGAGCACGCCCGTGGCTTTTCGCCGAAATCGCGAACGGGCCGAACTTGCCGTTCGGCCCGTCGATTGGCTCACTGGTCGAGGAACGAGCGCATCTTGCGGCTGCGGCTCGGGTGCTTGAGCTTGCGCAGCGCCTTGGCCTCGATCTGGCGAATGCGTTCGCGGGTGACCGAGAATTGCTGGCCGACTTCCTCGAGCGTGTGGTCGGTGTTCATGCCGATGCCAAAGCGCATCCGCAGCACGCGTTCCTCGCGCGGGGTCAGGCTGGCAAGGACCCGGGTGACGGTTTCCTTGAGGTTGGCCTGGATCGCCGCATCGACCGGGATCACAGCGTTCTTGTCCTCGATGAAATCGCCCAGATGGCTGTCTTCCTCGTCCCCGATCGGGGTTTCGAGGGAGATCGGCTCCTTGGCGATCTTCATCACCTTGCGCACCTTTTCGAGTGGCATCGACAAGCGCTCGGCCATTTCCTCGGGCGTTGGCTCGCGGCCCTGCTCGTGGAGGAACTGGCGGCTGGTGCGGACCAGCTTGTTGATCGTCTCGATCATGTGGACCGGGATGCGGATGGTGCGGGCCTGGTCGGCGATCGAACGGGTGATCGCCTGGCGGATCCACCAGGTCGCATAGGTCGAGAACTTGTAGCCGCGGCGGTATTCGAACTTGTCGACCGCCTTCATCAGGCCGATGTTGCCTTCCTGAATGAGATCAAGGAATTGCAGGCCGCGGTTGGTGTATTTCTTGGCGATCGAGATCACCAGCCGCAGGTTCGCCTCGACCATTTCCTTCTTGGCGATGCGCGCTTCGCGCTCACCCTTCTGGACCATGTTGACGATGCGGCGAAACTCGGGGAGCGCCATGCCGGTGGCGGCGGCGATATCGGCCACCTCAGCCCGAATCCGTTCGACCGGGTCAACTTCGTTGGCGGCGAAGGCGGCCCACTTCTTGTCCTTGGTCGACTGCGCCTGAAGCCAGCCGTCGTCCAGCTCATGCCCGACGTAGCTGTCGAGGAAGTCCTTGCGGTTGACCTTGTGCCGTTCGGCGAGGCGCAGCATCTGCCCGCCCAGCGCGGTCAGCCGGCGGTTGAAGGCGTAGAGGTTGTCGACCAGGTATTCGATCTTGGTCGCGTGGAACTGCACCGATTCGACCTGCGCGGTCAGGTCCTCGCGCAGTTGCTGGTACTGCCGCTCCTTGGCGGCGGGGAATTCCCCGCCCATGCCCATCGCCTCAAGCCGGTCGGCCTGGATCTTCTCGAACTTGCGGAACAGCGAGGTGATCAGCGCGAACTTCTCAAGCGCGTCGGGCTTGAGCTGGGCTTCCATCTGGGCGAGGCTGAGGGTGTTGTCCTCCTCGTCGTCCTCTGCCGGACGGCGGGCGCGGCGCTCGATGCCGTCCTCGTCCTCGTCGCCGTCGGACGATTCCTCTTCCTCGACGTCTTCCTCTTCCTTGTAGGAAGGGCCGGCGGTGGCTTCGCTGATTTCGCCGTCGCCATCTTCCTCACCGTCTTCGGTCAGGTTTTCGGGCTGCGGTTCCTTCGACAGCATGGCGTCGAGATCGAGGATCTCGCGCAGCTGCATTTCCTCGTTGTTGAGGGCTTCGGACCACTGGATGATGGCGTGGAAGGTGATCGGGCTTTCGCACAGGCCCAGGATCATGGTGTCGCGACCGGCCTCGATCCGCTTGGCGATGGCAATTTCGCCCTCGCGGCTGAGCAGTTCGACCGCGCCCATTTCGCGCAGGTACATCCGCACCGGATCGTCGGTGCGTTCGATCACTTCCTTCTTCTTCACCAGGTCCGGGCGCTCGGCCATGCCCTCGGGCTGGTCGTCGATCTCGTCGACTTCCTTCTCCTCGGGATCGACCGCATCCTCGTCGCTCTCGACGATGTTGACCCCCATCTCGCTGATCGCGGACATGATGTCCTCGATCTGCTCGCTGGTCATCTGGTCCTGGGGCAGCGCCTCGTTCAGTTCATCGACGGTGATCACGCCGCGGCGCTTGGCCCGGGCGATCAGCTTCTTGATCGATGCTTCGTTGAGGTCGATCAGGGGAGCGTCGCCGCCTTCCTTCTCGGTGCCGGTAAAATCTTCGTCCATCAGTCCGCCATAGTTATTCGATCGGGGCCGCATCATCGGAAGCGGCAGCGCGCGCGCTGGCCATTTGCCGCAGACGCGCGTCGAAAGCCAGCTTTCTCTTCAGCAGCCGCTGTTGTTCGGCATAGGCCCCTTCGGAAAGGTCCCGCTCGAACCGCGCCGTAGCTTCCGCGAGCGCCGCGTCAAGCGCCGGTCTTTCGACCAGCAGCGCGATCGCCTGGGCCAGATCGGCCCGGGCCGCTTCGACCGGCGCGGCATCGGACAGAAAGCCGAAGCGCAGCGAGGCATATTCTTCAGGGGCGGGGGGTGCCATTCCCCGTTCCGCCAATATGGTAAGCAAAGCCGCACTTTCAAGCGGTTCATCGCTGTCCGCCGCATCGACCAGCACGGCAAAGCGCGGATCGCGCATGGGCGAGTGGGCGAGGGCATCGGCGTGGCGCGCCAGTTCGCCTGGATGGCGCAGCAATCCGGCCAGAATCGCCGCGCTGAGGGCGTCGCGCGCACCGCTGCCGGTCGCGCGGCGCAGGCGCGTGGTCTGTTGCGGATCGCGCTGGGCGACGGGCGCTGCGCCCCGGCGCGGTGGCTGCCACGCCCGCTCCTCGCGCCGGGGAAAGGCGAAGGCAGAGAA
>JAFEEP010000037.1 GCA_018241045.1 Pseudomonadota bacterium
AGTTCGAGGCCTTCAAGGCGCTGATCGACGAGGGCAAGGGCGTCGAGGACGTGGCGGCGCGCTTCGGCGTGTCGGTCCTGACGGTGCAGCGGCGCTTGAAGCTGTCGGCGCTGTCGCCAAAGTTGCAGGCGCTGTACCGCGAGGACGGCATCAACCTGGACCAGTTGATGGCGCTCACGCTGAGCGACGACCACGCGGTGCAGGAGCGCACCTGGTTCGACGCGCAGCCCTGGGACAAGACGCCGGCCGCGCTGCGGCGGCGTCTGACGGTCGGCGAGGTGGAGGCCGCGGGCAGTGCGCTGGTTCGCTTCGTCGGCATCGAGGACTACGAGGCGGCGGGCGGTGTCGTGCGGCGCGACCTGTTCGACGATGCGCAGAGCCGTTTCCTGTCGGACCCGGCACTGCTGGAGCGGCTGGCGACGGAGAAGCTGGAGGCGCTGGCCGCCACGGTCCGCGAGGAAGGCTGGAAGTGGGTGGAGGCGCGGCTGAGCGTGGATTCGATGGCCCTGCGGCAGTTCGCGACCTGTGCGCACACCAACCGCAAGCCCACGGCCGCCGAGCAGCAGGAACTCGATGCGTTGGAGCGGCGCGCCGCCGAACTGGAGCAGCAGGCGCGGGCGCTGGACGATGCGCCCGAGTGGCCGCCCGATGAGGCCGAGATGATCGACCTGGAGGAGCAGGACATCGCGGCCCGGCGCAAGCTCATCCACGAGGCGCTCAAGACCTGGACGCCGGAGCAGAAGGCGCACGCCGGCGTCATCGTCACCATCGGTCGCGACGGGGATGTCGAGGTCATGCGCGGGTTGGTGCGCGACGAGGATCGCAAGGCCATCGCGGCTGCGGTGGGCGCGAAGGGTGCGAAGCAGCATCGCGATCCCGGCGACGCGGGCGACGACGAAGGCGCGCCGTCGATGTCCATGGCACCGGAACGCCGGGTGCCGGGTTGCAGCGATGCGCTGATGAAGCGGCTGGCCGCGCACCGGACGATGGCGCTGCAGGCGATGCTGACCCAGAACACCGCGGTGGCCCTGGCCTCGGTGGTGCATGTCTTCGTGCTGCGCACCTTCGGCGCCGACTACCCGCGTGAAGCTTCGGCGTTGCAAGTGACGCCGCAGCTGTCGGCGTTCGCGCTGGAAGCCATGGCGGACGACCTCAAGGCCAGCCGGGCATGGCAGGCCGTGCAGCAGGTGAAGGAAGCGTGGCGTGCGCGCTTGCCCGAGGACCAAGGCGAATGGCTCGGCTGGTTGATCGGCCTGCCCCAGGCCGAGCTGATCGACCTGCTGGCCCTGTGCGGCGCGATGACGGTGAACGCACTGCCGGGTGCGGGTGCGGCGGGCAGCGCGAACGCCATCGCGTCGGCACTCGGCCTGGACATGGCCGACTGGTGGGAGCCGACCGCCGAGGCGTACCTGAACCACGTGCCGAAGGCGCAGATCATCGCGGCGCTGAAGGAGGTCGGGCCCGAGCTGGCCGGTGGTGGAGTCGAGGCGATGAAGAAGGATGCGCTGGTGAGCGCAGCGGCATCGCGGCTGGCCGGCACGCGCTGGCTGCCCGAGCCGCTGCGCCGATCGCCAGGTTGACCGGAACGCGTGGGCGGGCTGAACCCGCCCGCGCGATCCGGGTCGGAGGAGTCATGTGGCTGCTGGTTGCTCGCGAACCCCGGCCGGACGCGCCTGACTGGCCCGGCCGGCGCTTGCTCGCGGCCATCGATGCGGTCGCGTGGCCGCTGATGTGGGTGCTGCTGATCCGGCACGTGCCAGGGCCGGCGGGCCTGGTCGGTCCGTTCGTCACAGCTCTCGCCGTCCTGCTTGGGCTCGGGCGGTTGCACCGCGCGCTGTGGGTCAACCACCGCTACTGGTTCACCACCTGGCGCTGGGGTAAGGTGCTCGGCGCGATGCTGTTGATCGGCGCCGTGATGAAGCTGTCGATGTCGGCATAGGCCGGAACGCTTGCGAGGGGTTCTCCCGCGGCGAGGGTGTCAGTGCGACACCGTGGGCCGGCCGGCGCTCCATTGCTCGAGATCGATGCGGCGCCACGCGACGGCGCGCTTGGCCAGTCGCACCGGCGACGGGAACTTGTCCTCGGCCATCAGCCGGTAGATCGTCGACCGGCCGAGTCCGGTCATGCGGACGACGGCAGCCATCCGTACGAACACGGCAGGCTGCACGTCGGCGGCGGTCGGTTTCGACTCGGTCTGCGTCTGGCTCATCAGGCGGCTCCTGGGCTGCGTCTGAGGAGAACTCTAGGCGCTGCAGGCGTGCCCGGGAGCGATGACTTTGGGCCGAAAAGTGTCGGATGGTCGATAGACCGCTGTACTGCGTACACCGGTCGCAGTTGTCTGCGGGGCGGTCGACAACTCGCGACCCATGTGCGACATTCGCCGGCCCATCGCAGCGGACATTGCTACATATGTGGAGAACACGGCAGACTGGTCTCGGGTTCGTACATCCATCATTCACCACAAGGGGCATTTCGGCAGCCTGCCCGCCTGCGCAGCGCCGGGCACCCGTGTTCACTTCTCTGATCCGCCGACTGTCTCGCGTCGCGTGGCTCTGACCGCATCCAGCTTTCGCGTCTGTGCTTCTGCACGATCTCGACGACGATCGTCGGCAAGCCTGTCATGGGCCTGGAGACCTGCCTTCAGGCCGTGGTGCACCCGTTGCCAAGCAGTCGCAGCCGCGTTGTTACCCTTTTCGACATCTGAGCCGCAACGCAGGCAAAGCAGCATCGCTCCGCCGCCGACCTGCGTGACCATCTCGTCA
>JAFEEP010000380.1 GCA_018241045.1 Pseudomonadota bacterium
CCCGCGCGGTCGGCGGGCGGTTCGCCAAACGGGCCGAGCCGCCGCTTGCGCGCCAGGGCCAGTGCGGCGCGGCGCTGCTCGCCAGCGTCGGCGCGAACCTCGTCGCGCATCGCCTCGTCGATCCCGGCTGCGCCCAGCGCCTGGCCGATCCGCCGCGCGCCATAACCGCGGCGCAGCAGGCTGCCGGTCCGGGCCTTGGCAAAGGCCAGATCGTCGACATAGCCCGCCGCGACATAACGCTCGACCAGCGCCGCAACGGGCGGATCGCCCTCCCCCTCCCAGCCGCGTTCACGCAATTTGCGGCGCAGATAGCCGTCCAGCCTGGCCGCGCTGGTGGCGAAGCGCGCGACATAGGCCAGCGCCATTTCCTCCAGCCGGGCGGGCGAAATTGGTCGGGGATTGCGGCGGGGCGAAGGGGACATCGGCCTTATTCGTGCCACACATTGCGGCAAATGGGGAGGCCAGTTGCGGACGAGTGAGGCGTCCGCTCATGGATACACAGGCCGCAGGTAACGTCGCAACGCGGCGCATCCTGCTGGTTAAAAACGGGTTTTCGCGCATGAACGACGCCGCCGCACTGGTGACGCCTGCTTCCGCCACGCTGGCGCCGACGCCGAACGAGGACGTCCTGCCGCGCCGCTTTTCCAACTTCGGCACCTTTGGCGAAGCGCTGGACTATGCCGCCAGCGGCAATCGGGGGATGAATTTCCACGATCCGCGCGGCAACCTGACCCGCGCCTATCCCTATCGTGAGCTGCGCGAGGATGCGCTGGTCATGGCCCGCCGCCTGATCGCTCACGGCATTGCCAAGGGTGACCGCATCGCGCTGGTCGCCGAGACCGGCCCGGAGTTTGCCGCGCTGTTCTGCGGCGCGATCTATGCCGGGGCCTGGCCGGTGCCGCTGCCGCTGCCGACCAGCTTCGGCGGCAAGGAAAGCTATATCGACCAGTTGGCGGTCCAGCTTCAGTCGAGCGACCCCAAGGTGCTGTTCTACCCCGAGGAAATCGCCGAAATGGCCGGCGCCGCCGCCACGCGCCAGGGCTGCGAGGGGATCACCTGGCAGCATTTCGCTACCCTGCCCGAAGGCGGGGCCGAACTACCCCAGGCCGAGCCCGACGATATCTGCTACCTCCAGTATTCCAGCGGATCGACCCGTTTCCCCCACGGCGTCGCGGTGACTCATGCCTCGCTGCTCAACAACCTCGCCGGGCATGGCGAGGCGATGGAGCTGATCGAAAGCGACCGCTGCATTTCGTGGCTGCCGTGGTATCACGACATGGGGCTGGTCGGCTGCTTCCTCTCGCTGATCGCCAACCAGGTTTCGGTCGATTACCTCAAGACCGAGGATTTCGCCCGCCGCCCGCTCGCCTGGCTCGACCTGATCAGCCGCAACCCCGGCACTTCGGCCAGCTATTCGCCGACCTTCGGCTATGACATCTGCGCCCGCCGCATTTCCAGCCAGAGCCACGTTGCCGACCGCTTCGATCTGTCGCGCTGGCGCATCGCGGGCAACGGGGCCGACATGATCCGCCCTGACGTGATGCAGGGCTTCGTCAACGCCTTTGCCGGGGCCGGGTTCAAGGCCAGCGCCTTCCTGCCCAGCTATGGCCTGGCCGAAGCAACCTTGTCGGTCACCATCATGCCCCCGGGCGAAGGCATCCGCGTCGAGCTGGTCGAGGAAGAGCGCCTGTCGGGCACCCCGCGCGACCTGTCGCGCCCGGCCCGCTACCGCGCGATCGTCAACTGCGGCAAGGCGGTCAAGGACATGGTCCTGGAAATCCGCGGCGAAAGCGGCGCGGCCATGCCCGATCACCATATCGGCAAGGTGTGGTGCAAGGGGCCGTCGGTGATGCACTCCTATTTCCGCGATCCCGAATCGACCGCGGCCTGCCTGGTTGATGGCTGGCTCGACACCGGGGACATGGGCTACACCGTCGATGGCTATCTGTTCATCGTCGGCCGCGCCAAGGACATGATCATCATCAACGGCAAGAACCACTGGCCGCAGGACATCGAATGGGCCGTGGAACAGCTTCCCGGCTTCCACCAGGGCGACATCGCCGCCTTCTCGGTGGAGACCGAGGGCGGCGAGGAAGTGCCTGCGGTGCTGGTCCATTGCCGCGTTTCCGACCCCGCCGAGCGGGTCAAGCTGCACGACCAGATCCGCGACAAGGTCCGCTCGATCACCGGCATGAACTGCGTGATCGAACTGGTCCCGCCGCGCACGCTTCCGCGCACCAGCTCGGGCAAGCTCAGCCGCGCCAAGGCCAAGAAGCTGTACCTGTCGGGCGAGATCGAGCCGTTCAAGCTCGCTGCGTAAGCAACGCATTGTCCATGTTGCAGCAAGGTTAGGCGCGGCACGATAGGCGATCCTCGACTGTCCGGGAGATTCGCGTGCCCGCCCTTGCCGCCCTGATCCTGATCGCGCAGGCATCTACCGCCACAGTTGGCCCTGCCTTGCCGCCGCCGCCGATGCATCGTGACGGTTCGCAGCAGACGTTCATAGCCCCGTCGGGCGAGCCGTTCCACGCGCCGCACGGCGATCCCTATCCGGTCGCATTGTGGTTCGCGCAAGCCGACGCCAATCATGACGGCAAGATCACCCAGCGCGAATTCACCGCCGATTTCCTGAACTTCTTCAACCGGCTGGACGTCAACCACGACGGCATCATCGATGCCGCCGAGATCACCCGGTACGAAAACGAGATCGTCCCCGAAACGCACAGCGGCGATCCCGGTGGCGCGCGCTGGAGCGGCGCAAGCGAAGGCGGCGAAGGTGGGGAAGGTGGCGAGGATGGCGGATCAAAGCCATCGGGACCGGTGCAGATCGTTGACGGCGCGGGGCGATACGATCTGCTCGCCCTGCCCGAATCGATCACCGCGATGGACACGACGCTGCGCGGCCATATCAGCCGCCAGCAGGTCATCGACGCCGCCGACCTGCGCTTCACTGCACTCGATGGCGATCAGCGCGGCTACCTGACGCTCGACCGGCTTCCCCAGACCTGGGTGCAGAGCCATCACGGCGGCGGCGGCAAGGGCAAGGGGCGGGGGAACTGGCATGGTGGCCGCGGCGGGCGCCACGGCGGCGGTTTTGGCGGTCATGGCGATGGAGACGGTGGCCGCGACTAGGGTACCCCATACGCCGCAATCACCGATAGGCCATCGTCGGCAACCAGCCCAATGCCAGTCCGGCCAGCGCGCAGAGCGCCAGCACCCGGATCACATTCCACTTGAGGCGGAACACCAGCACTGCCGCGACTGCGGCGATCAAGGCCGCGCGCCAATCGAGGCTGGCGAGGTCGGGCAGGTCGATGCTGTGTCCCAGCAACGGCAGCGCCACAGTGCGACGGAACAGGACGTGGAGTGCGAACCACACCGAGAGGTTGGCGATCACCCCGACCACTGCC
>JAFEEP010000381.1 GCA_018241045.1 Pseudomonadota bacterium
AAGATCGTGGGACAGAAAGTCAATGACCCGGCCGCCATGGTGCTCGCCGTGGGCCGGGCACAAGCCGTGGCCCAGATGAATGCCTCGTGGCTGAACTACGGCAAGGTGGCTGAGCAGGCGCTGCCGGTGTTCCGCAACGTGATCGAGGCGGTGACATACGCCCTCTTCCCGCTGTTCGTGCTCTTGCTGCTGCTGACGAGTGGCCGCGAGACCATGCTGGCCTTCAAGGGCTATGCCGCCATCCTGATCTGGATCCAGCTGTGGCCTCCGCTCTATGCGATCCTGAACTACATGGCCTCGATCTACGCCGCCTACGACCTGGCGGCCGCCGCTGATCTCGGCACCGGCGGCAAGGCCCTGGCCCTGCAGACCGCCTCGGTGATCTACTCCCGGGCGCTGTCAGGCGAGGCCATCGTCGGGTATCTCGCCATCAGCATCCCGTTTATCGCCTGGGCCGCGCTCAAGCGCATGGAGAATTTCGGTACAGCCCTGGTGGGCGGGTTGTCGGGGCTGCAAGCCATGCTGTCCGGATCGACCGCGGCGTCCACCGTGGGCAATACCTCGCTGGGCAATGTCTCCATGGACCAGATGCAGCTCGCGCCCAACCGGACCTCGGCCTTCATAGGCAGTTGGCAGAACGACCTAAGCGGCAACACCTTCACCGGCAATGCCCTGACCGGTCGCACGGCAGTGAGCCTGCTGCGCAACCAGGGCTTTGCGTCACGGGTGGTGTCGATGCGGGTGTCCGAGCAGGATGTGCAGGACGCGAGTCGGCAGGTGGATGCCGCGCGCAGCGAGGCGGTGGCAGCCAGCAGCGAGCGCTCGGCGGTGCTCGCCGAAGCGTTCACCAAGGGCATCGCCAAGCTGCACTCGTCGCGCAACAGCACCGGCACCACGTCGAGTGGCTTCGAGCAGTTCGGGGAGACCGTCAACAGGCTGGACCAGATCAGCAAGAGCGTGGCGGACACTACAGGGCTCACGCAATCTCAGGTCGCACGAATTGCCTTGGGTGCCACGGGCCACGTGGGCATCAATACACCCCTTGCTGGGCTAGGAGCAAACGCATCCGGTGACAAGAGCTATTTGTCCGGCCTCTCCGCTGCCGAGCAAAAGGTATTGACCTCCATGAACAGCGAGCAACTGGCCGAGTTCAAGCAGTTTGGCGACCGGGTGTCTCGGGACAGAAGCTTCATCAGCATGGTCGCCAGTGACAGCCGCGAAGCTCAGGATCTGTCTGCCCGGCTGACATCGACCACCGCGCGGACCGAGCGGGCCGATGCCAGCTTGAACGAGCGGAGCGCCTTTGCCGAGCGCGTCTCGACGGCCCACGAACGCGGCGAGACCATCTCGATCGATATCGCCCAGGACCCGCACAATCTCGCAATGTTTACCCGCTACGCCGAGCAGTATGGTGGCAACAGCGCGTCGGCGCGCGTGCTGATGGAAGCGGAGCTGGCCAGGCAGTCGCTACAGCCGAACCGCGTGTTCTCAGACGGGACCGCAGTACCGACTGCCTTTGGAGACCTGTCCGCCCAGCACTTGCAGAATTCCGGCAATCCTGCCCTTGCGCCGGAAATTGGAGGCCAGCACCGCGCCAACCAAGGCAGCGTGCGCGGCTCCGGCGGTGGGCCCAGGACTGGGGCTCCGGGTGAGTCCCCGTCAGCCATGCGCAGCAAGGTCCAGGCAGAAGGCCAGCGTATCCGTGCAAGCTCCTCCGAGGACCAGGCCACTTTTGAGCGCAAGGCGCAGATCACCAAAACACCGGATGGAACGTTGGCATCTGAGCGTTCCTTGATGAAGCAATCCGTCAATCAGGTCAAGGAAGACGCCGCGCCCACCATCGAAGACGCCAAGCAGGCTATCAAGGATGCGCTGAAGAAATAGAAGCGTTAGGTCTGAGCGCACGTTCGACCAGGCGTCTGGACCCCGCTCCGGGGCGCCAAGCAGTCTGGAGCGCTCACGTCCAATAGCAGCACAAAGTACCACTGCCTACGCGGGCAGTCGGTGGCCGGCGTACGGACTTCGTTTGATGGCATTCTCATTTGAGCAGCTGAATGCAAGAAATTAGTAGCACTTGACGCGACTACTGCATGTGCTCTATATTCTCGCCCGCATGCAAATAATTCTCATTTCGAATGGCTGGACCACTTCGAGCGTGAAAGTTGTGTGCCCTCCAAGGTTCAGCGGCCAAGTGCAGCAGTTCTTCATCAACTCTTACGCTCATGACACAAACAAACCCTCTGCATTCCCCGCGCTCCGGCAAGTTTTTCGCGCAACGCAAGACCGCTCTGGCCGTTCAAGTGATGGTGGCTGCGGCCAGCATTGCCGCGTGGGCGCAGCCCGCTGCCGCGCAAAGCGGCTCCACCCTGCCTTCCGTGACGGTGACTGCCGATCAGGAAAAGGGCTATGCCGCCACACGCAGCGCAACGGCGACCAAGACCGACACGCCACTGCGCGATACGCCGCAGTCGATCTCCGTGGTCACGCAGGAACAGATCCGTGACCAGGGCTCGCAAGGCCTTGGCGAGGCGCTGCGCTACATCCCCG
>JAFEEP010000382.1 GCA_018241045.1 Pseudomonadota bacterium
AATCCAAGAAAACAGCCACTTACGACAAGACTGACGTCCATCGGCATCCAGCCGAATTCGTTGAAATTGGCGGTACATGACGGTATATCTGACGGTATCAAAACCGACAGAGGTGGCACCATGCTGACCGATCTGGCCGTCCGAAAAGCCGCCCCGCGCGACAAGCCCTATAAGCTCTCTGATGGGGGCGGGCTGTACCTGCTGGTGACGGCCGCGGGTCAACGATACTGGCGGATGGACTATCGTTTCGGTGAAAAGCGGGCCACTGCCGCACTCGGGGTCTATCCGACCATCACCCTGGCCGAGGCGCGAGCCAAGCGGCTGGAGATCAAGAAGCAGATCGCCGAGGGCATCAACCCAGCCGCCAAGCGCAAGATCGACAAGATCACCGGGCCGCTTGCCAATGTGAACAGCTTCAAGGCCGTGGCGGAAGAATGGCTCGATAAGGCCGGGCGCGAAGGTCGTGCGGATGTCACCCTCGGCAAACTGAAATGGCTTCTCGAATTCGCCTACCCCATCATCGGAGACCGCAAGGTCGGCGAGATCAAGGCGCCCGAGCTGCTGGCTGTTCTGCGCGCGGTTGAAAAGCGCGGCCATTACGAAACCGCACGACGGTTGCGCAGCACCTGCGGACAGGTCTTCCGCTATGCCATTGCCACCGGCCGCGCCGACCGCGACGTTTCGGCAGACCTGCGCGGCGCGCTGATCGTGCCCAAGGTGACGCACCGCGCCGCCATCACCACACCGAAGGAAGCGGGCGCTTTGCTGCGCGCGATCGACGCCTATTCAGGCTATCCGGTCACTCACGCAGCGCTGCGACTGGCCCCCTATGTCTTCGTGCGTCCCGGCGAACTGCGGCAGGCAGAATGGAGCGAGTTCGACTTTACCCGCAACACCTGGACCATCGCCGCCGACAAGACAAAGATGCGCGTCGCGCACCGTGTGCCGCTCAGCCGACAAGTGCTCGCCATCCTGGAAGAGCTGCGCGAGATCACCGGCAACCGCCGCTATCTGTTCCCCGCCCAGGGCAAGCGCGACAGGCCCATGTGCGAAAACACGATCAACCTCGCGCTGCGGCGAATGGGTTTCGACGGCACCACGATGACCGCCCACGGTTTCCGCGCCATGGCGAGCACGCTGCTGAACGAGCAAGGCCATTGGAACCCCGACGCGATCGAGCGCCAGCTCGGCCATGCCGAGACCGATGACGTCCGCCGCGCCTACGCGCGCGGCGAGCACTGGGATGAGCGGATCAGGATGATGCAGAGCTGGGCGGACTATCTCGACCAGCTCAGGTCCGGTGCAAAGGTGCTGCAAGGCAGCTTCCGCAAGCCATCGGGCGCTGCGAGCGCGTTGCCGGGTTGATCCTCCCGCACCGCTCAGAATCTGTCACCAATCTGTTCAGCTGGCGATTTCCGCATCAAGGTAGGCCTCGACGCGCCGCATACCTGCGAGGCCATCTGCCAGCATGAGATCGAGCGCGCAGGCCCCATCAAAGGCCTCGTTAGGTGCACCAATCCACCGCGCGGCTCTATCACTGTCAGCGAATATGCATCGCAACGCGCGATGAATGCCGAGCAATGCCGCTGCCCGCCCCTCGCCGTCTAGAAGACGCTTGACCATTTCATCTGGAACGCCCGAGCGCGCGACCCATGCAGCGGCCGCCCGCGCCATCGCTAACTTTTCGTCATTGTCATATTGAGCGCTGGCGATCGACATGGATAGACCCCGACTGCGTCGATACCCGATAGCACAGAGCGCCCGCTCAAGCTACTAAGTCGCTTACCGATCGGTAAGATTCTCTGGATAGGCCGCCACATTACAGCGCATCCTTCCCGATCGGGAAGAAATGCTCTTGAAACCCTATAGTACATATGCAATCTTCCCGTTCGGTAAGAATGGCATGATCGACAACGCAACCCAATTCGGCGCAGCCGTTGCCTCCGCCCGCAAGGCCCTTGGCCTTACCCAGCGGGAGTTGGCGCTCGCCATCAACAGCGGCGAACGCTTCATCGTCAATCTGGAAGCAGGCAAGCCCACCGCCCAACTCGGCAAAGCACTCGCCGCCGCCAAGGCTGTCGGCTTGCGGCTCACCGCAACCGGCATTTCGCAGGCCTGACGATGGACCTTCCGGTTCACTACGAAAACCGCCTGGTTGCCACGATCAGCGCCGACGCGCAGGCAACCCGCCTTACTTATGCAGATGCCTGGAGTTCAGCCGACCGGCCATGGTCAGCAACGAGGTTTTGTCGATCGCGCCGGGGGCATAGGCCGTCGCGACATAGCCCAAGGTGGCAGGGCATAGAGCGCCGCCACCGCCACGAAGACGCCGATCATCGCGCGGGGAAAATCGCGGCGTGGTTCGCGTGCCTCGCCCGCAATGCTCAGCGCGCCTTCGAACCCGGTAAAGGCATAGACTGACAGCAGCACGGCCTGAGGTAGCGACCACTCACCGGCAGCCAGCATGCTTGGCGAGCCGGTGATGGGGGGGAGGGCGAGCGCCAGCAGCACGGCCAGCGGCACCAACTTGCCGACCGAGACGCGCTGCAGCCACACCGCGCTGCGCCGTGCTTCGAGCAGGTTGATCGCCAGCGCCAGACCCAGCGCGGCGAACACGATGGCGCCATGCCAGATCGCCCCGTTCCATGACGGCACCACGCGCAACAGGTAGTCGGCGAGGAGGTTGGCATTGGCGGCAGCCGATGCCAGCGTGGACAGGCACTGCACCCATCCGGTCTGGAAGCCCGCGATTGGCCCGAACGCAGCATCGACGTAGAGTATCGGTCCGCCGGTTTCATCGAACAGACCTGCCAGCGCCGCGAAGACCAGCACCACCGGCAGCAGCGCAAGGCCGACGATCAGGACCACCAGCGGAGCCCACGATCCCGAGAAATGCGCCACCGATCCGGCCAGCGCGAACACTCCGGCGCCGATCATGCCGTTGAGGATTGCGGCCGCCAGTCCCCAGACGCCGATGCCGCGCCGCAACTGTCCGGGCGCGGTTGGCGTGGTCAAGCGGCTTGCCGTTGCAGCGTCGATCGGAACATGACCATCGCTGCATGGATCACCACTCCGGCGACCAGCCAGCGCAGCATCGCGATCGGCATCGCCTTGACAAGGAAGGCGGCGACGAGGACGGCAGGCACCCCGCCGATTGCGGTCGCCAGCGCGCAACTTATCAGCAGTAGCGGACCGACCGACACGCCGAGCAGGGTCAGGAGGATCAGCGCCTGAACGAAACCCGGGATGCTGTGGCCGACGATCAGCGTCTGGGGAATGATCGCATCGGGGACCAGCCTGCGAAACGCGAACCAGGCCATGGCCGGCGCGAACGAACCAATTCCCGGCGCGTCGAAGAAATCGGTGACCGCTCCGATCAGCAGACCTTCTCCGCTTGGCCGGGCACGGTTCCGCCCTGCCGCGTGGACGAGCGCCGCAACAAGGATCAACGCCCCGGTGGCGATGGCCAGTTGCAGAGCCGTCAGCATGGGGATGCCTCCAGCGCGAACACGACGCCCATGCGCCGTCGGAGCTGGCCCGACGCCGACAGGGCCAAGGCAGTCATGCGCCGTTGGGCGCAATCTTGGCAACGACGCCGGTTGCTGCAAAAGCGCCAAGCGCCAGGGCAGATCCCGCAAAGGCACGGCGGGAAAATGTGTTGTTGTGATTGGTCATGGCAGCTCCTTTCCTGACGATACGGTCGCTGCAATTTCATCGGATGATGATTTCGGAGCGGGCGGTCACCCCGTCGGACGGCCGCCCGCCTGGTTCCGAAGTGGGATTGCTTACTTCAGAACCAGTTCCTGCATTTCGGCAGAGCCCATCTGCTCGCGCATCTTGCCGCGGCCGGCGCTGGCCGTGCTGGCGATGCGGCGATCCTGCGCGAGCAGGGCGTTGACCTTCTTTTCGAAGGCTTCCTGCTGGGCGTTGGTCTGGTAGTCGCGGTAGATGACCACGAGGTAGAGCTCAGGTTCTCCGTTACGGCGGTTGTTGTTCACCAGCACGTGGTAGTCGAGCACGATCCCTTCGGCCTTGCCCAGTTCCTGGACCTTCTTCCAGGTGGTGGACAGGTAATCCATGTAGTTCTCGGACTGGCCGGGCAGGACGTGGATGTCCGAAACCTCCCAGACCGGGCCGTTCTTGTAGCTCGATTCCTGCGCCGCTGCGGGCGCCGCCAGGGTGCCTGCGATCACCAGTGCGCCAGCACTCAACAGTGTCTTCAAGGTGTTCATCGTCTTTCCCTTCGTCGTAAAGCTGCCCCAGTGGCAG
>JAFEEP010000383.1 GCA_018241045.1 Pseudomonadota bacterium
AGTTTCCGGTCGGACGGAATGGACGCCGCGAGTGTGGTAGCCAGGCCCGCCTGCGCACGGCTCGTCGCGAAGGCCACGAGCTGGCGCTTCACCCGCCCGATCACCGAGCGCGCCGATGCGCCGGCAGTCCGGCGACCGGGAAGATAGCGATCCACGGCGGCGCGGCTGGGCACCCCTTGAAGCCAGGCGCGGAATGCGGCCAGCGCAGCCTCGTCCGGCCAAGTCGGGTCTGCGGGCACGCTGGGTGGCGCTGACAGCGCGTTTTCCATGTGCGCCAGTTTAGATCTACAGCAAGCATGCCAAGCTAATGTTGTTTATCTTGGTGGCGCTGCGATTGAACCTGGTTGCCAGCGAACTCTCACCGCGGTGAGAGTCTCGGCAGACTAGGCGCGGGGAGGCTGTAGCACGCCAAGGCGTTCGGGATGGGCCTCAAGTTCACTGCCCGGGAGGCAGGCCGCAGCCCCAATTGAGGCTCCAGGAAGCCGCCGCTCGCGGAGACCAGCCATCGGCCAGGAGCGGCCGATCAACGACTTGCCATAAAGCTGGCCTTCGATTCCTTGAGAGAGAGCGATTCGCGACTCAGCGGGTCCGCCCCTTGACAGCATTGGCCCGCGCCTTGATGACGAGCGGCCCATCGCCCGCGCTTGCTATCCGCCCGCGGGCATCCTCCTTAATGCGTTCCAGCTCAGCAGGGGAGAGCGACGCGAACAGGTCCCGCAGGCGCGGACTACCGTTAGCCGTGCGCCAAAAGTCGTCAAAGCTCTCAAACGTGCGGCTCACCTCAAACTGGCGCGTGAGCACGTCCACCAGTCCGGCACTTCGCCACAGGTCTTCCGATGCCTTCAGCGCTGCCGCCCACGCACTCGGGGGCTGCTGCGATTGGTAGCCACCGGCATGCACCGCATCGAGGATCGGCTGCAGCGGGAATCCTCCACCGGCCAGGTCCCATTGGTAGGCGGCGATCGTTCCGCCGGCCCTGACCACCCGCACCATCTCGCGCACGCCTTGCAGCGGGTCCGGCACGAAGAAGAGCACCAGAGCCATCGCGGCAGCATCGACGCATGCATCCGGCAGAGGCAGGTTCTGGGCGTCGCCTTCCAGAAAGCGAACCCTGGCGTCGGCCACCCGCCGGCGCGCATAGCTCAGTTGGGCCGGCGCAGGGTCGACGCCGACCACCGTCGCCGGAAGCTGACGCTCTACCAACGCCTGGGTGAACGAACCGTCGCCGCAGCCGTCGTCCAGCCATTCCAAGCCGGCAGGAAGTGCCAACCAGCCCAGGAACGGGTGCGCCACCTGCGCGCTCCATCGCCCCATCATCAACTCGTAGGCGGCACCGTCGTCGAATACGAACGGGCGCGACGCCGACGCGTTAGCAGGTCCGGACGTCACGGCCGCCCCCCGAGTGAGAGCCGGTACCGTCATCAGTTGCGTGCTTCGGCCTGCTCACGCGACACTCCCTCCTTAATGGACAAGCTCAAGGCCATTCAATACTTCCTCTCCGCTGCCCAAAGCGGCAGCCTGTCGGCCGCCGCGCGCCAGCAGGGCGTCACGCTGCAGGCCGTCGCCAAGCTGGTCAACGCGCTCGAGGCCGAACTCGGCACCACACTGTTCCAGCGCGGCAGTCGCGGATTGCAGCTCACCGCCGACGGCACACAGTACGCCGAGGCCTGCGCACCATTGCTGGCGCAGTTGCAGGCGGCTGACGACGGACTGCGGCAGGCGCGGCAGCGTCCCCAGGGCACGCTGGTGGTAGGCGGCACGCCATTCCTGCTTCAGCACTGCATCGTGCCAGCGTTGCCCGCGTTCCATGCCAGCTATCCGGATCTGACCCTCGATTTCCGTACCGTGTTGCACTTGGAGGAATTGGCCGCGAAAGACTGCGACCTGCTGCTGCTGCACGGCTGGTTCGAGGCCGGCGCCTGGGTGCGCCGCGAGTTGCCAGTGATGGCGCAGGTCACCGCCGCCACGCCGGACTACTGGAAGCGCCAGGGCTTTCCTCGCCACCCGCGCGACCTCGCCGACCACAACTGCCTGAGCTACCGGAACCCCTACGGAAAGTTGCTCGATCTCTGGCGTTACCGGCAGACGGGGCCGCAAGGCGACGTCGTCGAAGAGGTGGTTGTGCGGGGCTGGCTGAATTCCAATCACCGCGACAACTTGCTGGCGCTGGCCCTGGACCACGGCGGCGTGATGCGTATCGCACCCGCCACGGTGCAGGCCGATCTGGCCAGCGGCCGCCTGGTGCCTGCGCTGCTCGACTGGGAGATGATGGATCCGCCGCCGCTGGCGTTGTACTTCCGCCCCGAACTGCGTCGGACCCTGCGCCTGCGCGTCTTCGCCGACTTCGCCGCCGCACTCTGCACTGAGCTGTCGCAGATCACGGACGCGAAGGGGCAGGCCAGCATCGACGGGCGCCCGGCCTGGCACCAAGGCAACAACCGACGCGCTTCCAGCTGGTTGAGCCACCGCTGAGCCTCCAAGCATCAATCGATGCTGGCGCCGGTCTCCCGGACGAACTGCACGTACTGAGCCTCCGCCTGGAGCATCAGTTCGCGCGTCTCTGCAGGTGATCGGACCTTGCCGACGATGAGTAGGCGCTCCATCTCCAACTTGAAGTCGGCCGACTGGGCGGCCTGTTGCGCAGCGGCAGTCAGGCGGTCGATGATGTCGGCAGGCAGCCGCGGGGGGCCTACGACGAAGTGGGCAGTGATCAGCGGGGCCCCGGTAACGCCGGACTCGGCCAGAGTGGGCACCGCCGGCAGCGCGGCAATGCGTTCAGCCATGCTGCAGCCGAGCATCGTCAGCCGGCCCGACTTCACGTGCGGGACGCTTGCGCCGACTGGCAGCACGGCGACCTGGATGCGGCCTTCTAACAGGTCCGGCAGCAGTTGAGGCGCACCCTTGTAAGGGACCCGTTCGAGGGAGATGCCGAAGGCACTGCTCACCTGTCCGGCCACCATGTCTTCCGATACGTTGTTCGCGCCGCGCAGCAACGGCTTCGGGCTGGCCTTTGCATACGAGATGAACTCGGCCAGTGACTTCGTCGGCAGGCTCGCCGGCACCACTAGGCATTGCGTATTGCCGCCGATCGCGACAATTGGGGTGAACTCGGCGAAGGACTTGTAGGGCGAGGCCTTGCTGAGGTGCGGCAGGCCGGCGTTGGAGGCCAGCGCGAACAGCAGCGTATAGCCGTCAGGTGGCGCGTTCAGCACCGCGCCGGCGCCGATGCCGGTGTTGCCGCCGGGCCGGTTCTCCACCAGCACCTCCTGCCCGAGGCCTGCGGTCATGCCCCTGGCGAGAGCGCGGGCTGCCGCATCGCTGGGCCCACCAGCGGGGGTCGGGACGATCAGTCGGATCGCCTTGCCGGGATAGCTGGTCTGGGCGCCCGCCGAGGTCATCCACAGCACTACGGCGCCGACCAGAAGTCGCTTTGATAACAGGTTCATGTCGGTACTCCGTCTTGGTAATGGAGCGCAGTGTTGACGGTCAGTATCCTCTCGGGAAGATCTGTCTCGGAAGAGTCAGCCTGAACCTTTGGTTCAGGAAGCAGGTGCGCTGGCCGGGTCGAAGCCGCAGCCGCAGCCGACGATGGTCCGCAAGCGGTGATGACCTCGGCATGAACTTCCGGTTGAACACGGCTTCAACAAAGGGAACCTTCTCGAAGGAGTCCGCGGTGTGGATCATGCGTCGCATCAATACCGCGACGAGGTCAGCATGAACACGACGACTTCCGCCTTACGACAAGTCCCCCCTACCTCCGGCGCCTACCTCGCGGTGCTGACGTGGCTGTTCACCCTGTTCAACTCGGTGCGCGTGCTGGCCTACCTACCGACGCTGCTGGCCGTCTTCAACAGCGGCGACAGCAGCCAGCATTCATTGCTGACCTGGCTCACCTGGGTGGGAGCCAACGCGACGATGGCGGCCTGGCTGTTCGAGCACAACGGACGCCGCCTGAACCGCGCCATTGCGGTCAGCGCCTGCAATTCACTGATGTGCCTTGCCACGTCGATCCTCATCGTGGCCTACCGCCTATGACACCCTACACCGGCAGCGGATGTGACGGTGCCGGAGTCCCGACATGATTGCTCGCGGCAATGACAGCTTCCGCGGCGCCTCGATGACCGGAACGGGTCGATTTCGGCCAGCCAACTCGGCGAACAGGCTGCCGGAGACCGGTCATTGAGCTCCGGCCCTGTGCCCGCCGCGGCGTGAGTACCGTCAGTTCGAAACGAACTCATCGCCCAAGATCGCGGCGACGTCCTGGCGCTCGCCCAGAAGCCGGACCACATCAAGGTGGTCCCCGCGTTCGAAGTAGCACCACAGCAGCGGGAACTTTGCGACCCGCCAGGTCCGAAGCCCTGGAATGCCAAGAAGCCTTCCGAGCGTCGGTGAGCCGATGCCAGGGTCGAGTTCGATCTGGTCAAGCGCGGCGTTTGTGGCCTTGGCCACCTTCACCGCAACGCGGGTGCCACCCTCGTTGCGGTAGTAGCGGACTTCGCCCTGCTGGTCGCGCAGCGCCTGCGGGCGCAGAACCGCCGCCTTCAATCGATCTCGCCGCGAGCGATCGCCAGCAGTTCCTTCTCGTCCGCCTTGGTGCGACGATGGCCGGGCCCGGACGCCAGCCCTTCCTCGATGAGGTCGCGAAGCCGCTTCTTGGCCTGCTCTTCCTGGTCACGCCTGACCAAGTCGCGGATGTACTCGCTGGTGTTGCCGTAGTTGCCGGCGGCGACCCGGTTGTCGATGTACTCGCGCATCGACTCGGGCAAAGCGAAACTCATAGTCTGGCGGCTCATGGAGGGATCTTGGTCGGTTTAACAACGGTTGTCAACTCGCCGGCTGGCATCTTGCCAGTTCAAGGAATGCTTGCCTCGTCACGAAACCAAGCGCGCTGCCTGGCCCGGCACGCGTTGGATCAGCGCCGCCGCGAACTTCTCGACGCCGAATCTCATCGTGCCGCGGAAGTTGACATGCGAGAAGTGCGCCGGGCCGATACGGCGCAGCCATTCGTCTTCGACTGGGATCCCGTCTCGCTTGAGCCTCTCGACAACCTCGTGCATCCTTGCGGTGTTCCAGGCCAGCACGATGTTCGTCAGCAGGGCGTGCGAGCCGGAAATCGCCTTCATCTCGTCGCGGCGCCGGCCGCGCTCCGGCGCCACCTTGCCCGAGTACACGGCGCGCTGAAGCTGATGCACCGACTCGCCACGGTTCAGCAGAGTGTGGATCTCGCGGCGGAAGTCATCGATGGCGATGTAGTCGCACAGGAACACGGTTCGCAGCAGTCGGCCCAGATGTTCCGCAGCCCGGTGCAGTGGATCCCCCTGAGCGGCCGATCCGAATCGTTGCAACGCCAGCGTGGCGGATACACGTCCCGAGCGGATCGACGCCGCCAGGCGCAGTAACTCGTCCCAGCCGCGTTCGATGGCGGCCAAAGACACGCGCCGGACGGTGACCGCTTCCAAGCCATCCGGAACGATGAAACCACGCGGCAGGTAGAGCTTTCGTTCGGCCAGATCCCGCAGCCGCGGGCACAGGTCAAAGCCCAGCAGCTTGGCGATGGCCATCGCCGGATTCGTGTAGCCGTGGGTGTCGACCGCCAGTAGCGAGATCCGAACCCTGTCTGCGGCGCTGTTGTGCTGCTCGATGCCCTCGATGGCGACGCCGGCCTGTCGTTCATTGAGCACGATGGGCTGGTCGTAGACGATGCCCCAACGGTCGCGCACGTGGGTGTACAGGCCAGCGGCGTATGTGCGACGGCGCGGATCAACGCGGGCGTTCCAGAGGTGGCGCGACGCGTCCAGCGACATCATGTCGGCCGATGCCTTGTCGCCGTCGCCCCAGAGTGACGCGATTGGGATCCGGCACTGGAACTCGGCCACGCGCTCGTTGGCGCGGCGCAGTCGGCCGCTGCCTTCCAGGGCGCGCATGGCCACAGTGACTTGAGTGGGTTCCAGGCCGGGGATCATTGACGCCACGCCCTTGGCATCTGCATCGGTGCCGTGTGCCAGCAACGCGCCGTAGAGGGCAACGAGCTCGTCGGTGGACTGCGCGCGGTGGCCGAGCAGCGCTTCGCTGAACCCGGTGGCGGCATCCACCTCCAGAAGCATGTCCGGGAACTGCACGCTGCCGATGAGGTTGTAGATGGTTTCACGCGTGCGGACCGGCTCGGCTTGATCCGGCAGTGCCGTGATCGCCGGCAGGTGGAGCATGCCGTCGGCGCCGATCTCGACCTTGCCGCGCCGCTGGGCCTCTGCCACCGCAGACATACCGGCCATCAAGTTGGCCAGCAAGGGCTCCAGGAAGTCGGCTGCGGACTTCGGCATGCCCAGCAACGCAACCTGCTCGTCCCGTTGCAAGGCCCAATCCGCCGGCGGGATGAGCATCTGGTCTCGCTCCCGAAAACTCAGCGAGTGGGCCAACCAGACACTGCCTCGGCGCAGGCTCTTGCGCAGCGACATCATCGTGCAGGCCTCGAACGCCCGAAATCCTGAGCGAGGGTCCAGATCGCGGACCAGGCCGTGCCAGGCTGCGCCGACATCTGGCAGCGGGACGCCCTCCTTCAGCTCGGTCACACCTTGGCGCTGCAGATCCGTCCAAGACTTCCACTGTTCGAAGCCCGGATCGCCAGAGCGGCCACCGAAGTCCAGGTCCGTCAATGCCGCCAGGCAGGCGTGCACGCGCTGGCTGTCTTCCGCCAGAGCCTTGCGAACCAGGGACACAAAGCTGCCGCTGGCAGCTTCGCCGAGCTCGGCGAGCAGATCTCTTGCTTCCAGGACTCGCGCCTGCCAGGTCTTGGATTCGTCGTGCAGGACGGAACGTGCCTTGGCTGCCTGCTGGATCAGGCCTGTCGTGCCCCGGATACGGTTTGACTGGGCCTTGTCCGCCGCCTCGCGGAACAGTTGCTGGCTGCGCCGGCTGGTCTGCAAGAGGGCGACATCGGTGAGTTCGAGCAGGGTCACCCGCAGAAAGCAGACCAACTCGATCAGTTGGCGCGTTGGCTTGATCTCCCGCGTCTTCACGGGGCGCCTGGCCTGGACCTGACGGGCGTAGGCCTGCTGCTTGGCCAACGATACGGCGCTCAGGTTCCAGTCCTGGGCACCGAGCTCCTTCAGGTAGCGGACCTTGTCGATGGTTTCGGTAAGAGTGCCGGGGCCGTGACGCTTCGACGGGGTCTTCAGCCACTCCAGGTGCGTCGTGTCGGTGCCTGGCCGAGCGCTGTATGCGGCGGCGACAACTTTCTGGGCCGCTGCCGGCGGCACGGCGGCATTGACCGCGCCGAGGATCTGCGACTCTACCGCTGCAAATGCGACACGAGCCCAGTCCTGCAGGCGGCGCGCTCCTGGGATCAGGATGCGCCGCGTGAACAGCCAGTGGCTGGCCGACTGGACCAGGTCATCGGCGTGGGACACGTCGGCAGCTTGGGCCAGCAGGGCCGCTGTGAGCGCCGCTTCGTCGTCGACTTCAAGCTCGCGCAGGCCCAAGTAAGTCTTGGCCCATAGCTGGTGCTTGGAGAGCGTCTGCCGGCGCTTGTAGATCGACCGCAGGCTGGCGATGGACGGCGGCGACACGGCCAGGACCTGGGCGGTGTGTCGCAGGAGGTTTCGGGGGAGCACGTTGAAACCGTCAAGCGGTCGGCCGGCCACGCGCATGAACATAAGCATCAGCGCCGCGGGCAGGCGGTGGTCGCTGCGGAACTGCTCCCGGACGGCCGCCACCTCCGCTGACGTGAGCGTGAAGAACTGCTCCCGGTCGAACTCACTAAGGCGAGGCGGCAAGGCCTCCTGGCCGACGAAGCGCAGGGCGAAGGCGGGCATGGCGGTGGTCAGCGGCAGGGGGGCGGTCAATGTACCGCCACGGCCGCCGCCAAGGCAGTCGGGCGCTCATCTTGCGAGGGTGGCGCCCGCCGGGAACCCGCATGGATACTGGGTTTCAGGCGAAAGCGCACCAATCTACTGAGATGGACCCGACGCCCCCCTTCGGGGAGACTGCGTGCCCCTTCGCTATCAATCGGCATGGAGGCC
>JAFEEP010000384.1 GCA_018241045.1 Pseudomonadota bacterium
AGCCCTGTTCGCGCACCAGCTGCACGCCTGCTTCAAGCAGGCGGCCCCTCGCTCCCTGCGGTTCGCGGCGGAAGGGTCGATTCGGGATCATGAGTTCAACATACCGACCGGTTGGTATGGGTCAACATCGAACCGCCGCGTGGATGGGTCGGTCGGACGGCTGCAATCGGTAACATAGTTGCGCAAATGCAACAGGCGGGCCCCTTTGTTGCAAAATAAATGCAAACTGTAAGTTGCGGTTCAGGTTTCGATCCCCATTTGCGGCCCTGTCGCCGTTTGGCGTCGGTCAAGTCATTCGCACTTGATCGATGAATACGGATCGACGTCGACGACAAATAGAGTCGTCAATCTGGAGTAATGAATATGAAGAAGTTTCTGCTGATCGGTGCGGCCTTCGCCGCGTTTGCCCCCGCCGCTGCCATGGCCCAGGACGCCGGTAGCTGGACCGGTGCGCACGCTGACGTCGTCGCTGGCTGGGACCAGGTCAAGAGCAAGGACGCTTTCGGTCCGGGTCTGGACTATAAGAAGGACGGCTTCGTCTATGGTGGTGGCCTGGGCTACGACTATGACACGGGCAGCGTTGTTCTGGGTGCCGACGCCGAACTGACCGGCTCGACCGCCAAGGATTGCGACGTCGTTCCGGGCACCTGCATCAAGACCGGTCGCGATATCTACGCTGGCGCCCGCGTCGGCGTGGCGGTGGGCGATGCCCGCGACACGCTGCTCTACTTCAAGGGTGGCTACACCAACGCGCGCTTCACCGCTGAAACCGGCGGCGTGTCGGCCTCGACCGCCGAAGACGGCTACCGCCTCGGCGCCGGTGTCGAACACAAGTTCACGCAGAACGTGTCGGCCAAGGTAGAATACCGTTACTCGGACTACGGCAGCGGCGTGAACCGCAACCAGGTCGTCGCGGGCGTTGCTTACCGCTTCTGATCTGACAGCCCTTCCGGGCACGATGCGCCGCCCCCGGTTCCGACCGGGGGCGGCGTTTTCGTTTCAGGGCGCAGGCGTTGCGTTCCTTTCAGCGCGACAGCACGCGGTCCATGATCTGAGCCTCGACCGCGGCGACCTTCTGCCACGATGCCCGCGCCGTGACGCGGTCGTACCACGCAGCCGTATCGGGATGGGTGGCGGGGTCGGGCTCAAGCCCGATATAGCCGAGCGAGCGCAGTCCGCAGGCGACCGCAATGTCGCCGATGCTGAAGTCGCCCCCGGCCAGCCAGCCCTGGCCGCACTCGCTCTCAAGGTAGTCCATCACCGGCCCCAGTTCCTTCAGGCCCTGTGCGGCGACCGCCTCGTCCCCGGCAATGCCGAGGAAGGTCGGGCCAACGAAACGGTTGAACAGCACCTTGCCGCCAGCGGCAACCAGGATCGTGTCAGCGAATTCCTCCCACCAGATCGCCTTGGCGCGTTGGCGGGCATCGCCCGGCGCGATCGCGGGCGCGGGGTGCAGGGCATCGAGGTAGGTGACGATCGCGGTCGAATCGGCAAGGTTGAAGTCGCCGTCCTGCATCGCTGGAATCTTGCGGAAGGGACTGGCGGCAAGAAACTCCGGCGAGGGGTCGCCGGGACGGCCCAGCACCATCTCGACGTCGACGTTCTTTTCCGCCGCAACGACGTGAACCTTGCGCACGTAGGGCGACAAGGGAAATCCGAAAATCCTGATCATCGCTGTCTCCCGCGGCTGACGCGCATCTTGAGTCGCGTTCTGCAACCGAAACCTTATTGCAGCGGGCGCGCGGCACGTATAGGCGGATTGCGCGATGACCCATATCCCTGAAATCAACCTCGACACGCGCAGCAACACGCTGCTTTCCGCGCCCGACATCGAAGTCGACGTGCGCGAGACTTTCGGCATCGACATCGACATGAAGGTGCCTGCCTTCAGTCTGCCCGATGACCGCGTGCCCGATAGCGATGACAGCTATGTGTTCGATCCCGATACGACCCTGGCGATCCTGGCAGGCTTTGCCTTCAACCGCCGGGTGATGGTCCAGGGCTATCACGGCACCGGCAAGTCGACGCACATCGAACAGGTCGCCGCCCGGCTCAACTGGCCGTGCATCCGCATCAACCTTGACGCGCACATCAGCCGCATCGACCTGATCGGGCGCGACGCGATCGTGTTGCGCGATGGCCTGCAGGTCACTGAGTTTCGCGAAGGTCTGCTGCCTTGGGCGCTGCAGCACCCGGTCGCGCTGGTCTTCGACGAATACGATGCGGGCCGCCCCGACGTGATGTTCGTGATTCAGCGCGTGCTGGAGACCGAGGGCAAGCTGACCCTGCTCGACCAGAACCGGGTGATCCGCCCGAACCCGTTTTTCCGCCTGTTTGCCACTGCCAACACGGTGGGCCTGGGCGATACCAGCGGGCTTTACCACGGTACCCAGGCGATCAACCAGGGGCAGATGGACCGGTGGAACATCGTCGTCGCGCTCAATTACCTGCCCGCGCAGGTCGAAAGCGAGATCGTGCTGGCCAAGGTCGGCGATACGGCCCCCGAACTCGTCGCCAATATGGTCAAGGTTGCCGACCTGACCCGGCAGGGCTTCATCAACGGTGACATCTCCACCGTGATGAGCCCGCGCACCGTGATCACCTGGGCGCAGAACACCGCGATCTTCAAGGATCCCGGCTTCGCCTTCCGCCTTTCGTTCCTCAACAAGTGCGACGAGACGGAACGAATGCTGGTGGCGGAATACTACCAACGCGTGTTCGGCACCGACCTGCCCGAAAGCGTGGTGGGGAAGGGGTAACCACTTCCCCCGAAACAGTCTTACGGCACCACCAGATACTTCTCCCCCGTCCGCCGGGCATTGTATTCACTGACCGCCGCCTTGGTCAGCATCTCTTCCAGGCTGACCCGCGCCTTGTAGTGGCTGGCGAAGGTAGTGGTCAGTTCCTTCATCACCCGCGCGCGCATCCGACCGACGATCTCCGGCCCGGCCTTCATCATGAACGGCGTGAGCAGCCAGCCCGACAGATCCCAGGTCAAGCCGAAGGCGCGGTTGAGGATGGTTGGCCCCAGATCGAGCGCGCCATAGATGCAGACCTTCTTGGCCTCGCTCGAACCATAGCGGCTGAAGGCCGCGCCGCGGCTGGCGGCGGCTTCCATCGCCGAGAGCATCTGGCCGGCCAGTGTGCCGCCGCCGATCGGGTCAAAGCCGATCATCGCCTTGGTCTCGGCAATGGCATCGGTCAGTTTCGGCATGAAATCCGCGTCGGTCATGTTGAGGACATGGGTGGCGCCGAGATCCTTGAGGATCTTCACCTGCTCCTCGCTGCGGACGATATTGACCAGCGGCACGCCATCGGCCTGGCAGATCTTGACCAGCATCTGCCCCAGGTTGGAGGCGGCGGCGGCGTGGACGATGCCCTTGAAGCCTTCCAGCTTCATCGTCTCGACAAAACCCAGCGCGGTCATCGGATTGACGAACGAACTGGCGGCCTGTTCGGCGCTGACGCTGTCGTTGACCGGCATACACATATTCGCGTCGGCCACCGCGAAGGTGCCATAAGCCGTGCCGGGGACGCAGGCGACGCGCTTGCCTACCAGCCCTTCGGCGCCTTCGCCCGCGGCGACGACCAGTCCCGCCGCCTCGTTCCCGGCCGGCATGGCCAGGCCGTGGCGCGCCTTCATCGCGCGGGTGGCGTTCTCGGGCATTTTCGCGACGATCTTGCCCGGCGAATAGACGGCATTGTCGGTGTCCGCGCTGGCGAACAGCAGGCCAAGGTCCGACGGATTGATCGGGGTTGCCTCGACCTTGACCAGAACCTGCCCCGCCTGTGGTTCGTCCCAAGTCTTGTTGTTGAGCTGGACGGTCAGGGTGCCGTCGGCGTCAAGCTGGGTGGTGAGTTGCTTGCCGGCATAGGTCATGGGTCGTCTCCCGATTCTGTTTCTGAATGCAACCTAGTGCGTCATTCATCCGGGTAAAGCGCGCGGACGAAATAAAGCCCCTCGCTCGGTGCGTTGAGGCCCAGCGCCTGGCGGTCGCGAGCGGCCAGCGCCTCGGCCACCTGCTCCTCGCGCCAGCGACCCATGCCGACCAGGGCAAGACACCCCACCATCGAACGGACCTGGTGATGGAGAAAGCTGCGCGCGCCCGTCTCGATCAGCACCGCGTCGCCCTCGCGCCGCACCGCCAGCCGGTCGAGCGTCTTGACCGGATCGCGTGCCTGGCAATGGACCGAGCGGAAGGTGGTGAAATCGTGGCGCCCGACCAACGCCTGCGCTGCGCGGTGCATCGCTTCTGCGTCGAGCGCTTGGGGAACCTGCCAGGCGCGATCGCGCTCCAGCGTCAGCGGCGCGCGGCGGTTGGCGATATGGTATTCGTAAGCGCGGCCGATGCAGGAAAACCGAGCGTGCCAGTCATCCGGTTTCACTTCGCAGGCCAGCACCGCGACCGGATCGGGCCGCAGGTGAAAATTGAGCGCCTCCATCAGCCGGAACGGTTCGATCGGCTTGGTCACGTCGACATGGACGCGCATGGCGAGGGCATGGACCCCGGCATCGGTGCGCCCGGCGGCGTGGAGCGTCACCGCCTCGCCGGTCACGCGCTCGACCGCTTCCTCCACGGCCTGCTGCACGCTCGGTCCATGGGCCTGACGCTGCAGGCCGAAGAACGGGGTGCCGTCAAACTCGAGCGTGAGGGCGAAGCGGGTCAACCCAGCCTCGTCCCCGCCGGAACCGGCCGCCCGCGCAGCAGTTCATCAACCCCCATCACCGGCCGGCCGGCGCGCTGAATCAGCACCGGGCGGATCGCACCGTGCCCGCAAGCCACGGTCAGTTGGTCATCGAGCGTCGTTCCTGACGCGCCATCGCGGTTGACCAGCTCGGCCTTGAGCACGCGGTACCGCTCGCCGTCGAGTTCGAAGAACGCCCCCGGAACGGGCGCAAAGGCGCGGACCTGGCGTTCGACCTGCTCGGCGGCGCGGGCGAAGTCGATTCGGCTTTCGGCCTTGTCGATCTTCCTGGCATAGGTAACGCCCAGTTCCGGTTGCGGCTGGGGATGATGGCCGGGCAGATCGGCCAGCACCTCGACCATCAGCCGCGCGCCGATCTCCGCCAGTTCGGCGGTCAGCTCGCCCGCAGTCTTGTCGGCGATCGGGGTGCGCGCCACGGCGAGCATCGGTCCGGTGTCGAGGCCCGCCTCCATCTGCATGATCGTCACCCCTGTCGCCGGATCGCCTGCCAGGATCGCGCGCTGGATCGGCGCCGCTCCGCGCCATTGCGGCAGCAGGCTGGCGTGGATGTTGAGGCACCCCCGACGCGGCGCATCGAGCACCGCTTGCGGCAGGATCAGGCCATAGGCCGCGACCACGGCAACGTCGGCGTCAAGCGCGGCGAACTCCGTCTGCGCCTCAAGGTCGCGCAGGGTCAACGGGGTGCGGACCGCAATGCCATGCGCCTCTGCCGCGCGCTGGACCGGGGAGGCGAGCAATTGCTTGCCCCGACCCGCCGGGCGCGGCGGCTGGCTGTAGGCGACGACCACCTCATGCCCCGCCTCGACCAGCGCATCGAGCGCGGGCACGGCGAAATCGGGGGTTCCCATGAAGAT
>JAFEEP010000385.1 GCA_018241045.1 Pseudomonadota bacterium
CCTCGAATTCCTACGTCGGGGGCGTGCGCCGCGCGGTGCGCGGCAGCGCCATCGTGCTGCTGCTCTACGTCGGCTTCCTGGGCCTGACCTGGCTGGGCTTCCACAAGGTGCCTGCGGGCTTCGTGCCGGCCCAGGACAAGTACTATCTCGTGGGCATCGCCCAGCTTCCGACCGGCGCCTCGCTGGATCGCACCGAGGCGGTCGTCAAGGAGATGACCAAGATCGCACTGGCTGAGCCGGGCGTCGAGAGCGTGGTGGCCTTCCCGGGCCTGTCGGTCAATGGACCGGTGAACCAGCCGAACACCGCGCTGATGTTCGCCATGCTCAAGCCCTTCGATGAGCGCAAGGACCCGTCGCTGTCGGCCTTCGCCATCCAGGGCAAGCTCATGGGCAAGTTCAGCCAGATCCCGGACGGCTTCGTCGGCATCTTCCCGCCGCCGCCGGTGCCGGGCCTGGGTTCTATGGGCGGCTTTAAGCTGCAGATCGAGGACCGGGCGGGCCTGGGTCCCGAGGCGCTTGCACAAGCACAGGGCCAGATCATGGGCAAGGCCATGCAGGCGCCCGAGCTGGCGAACATGCTCGCCAGCTTCCAGACCAATGCGCCGCAGTTGCAGGTGGACATCGACCGGGTGAAGGCCAAGTCGCAGGGCGTATCGCTGACCGAGGTGTTCGACACCCTGCAGGTCAACCTTGGCTCGCTCTACGTCAACGACTTCAACCGCTTCGGTCGCACCTACCGGGTCATGGCCCAGGCCGATGCGCAGTTCCGCATGCAGGCTGAGGACATAGGCATGCTCAAGGTGCGCAATGCAGCGGGCGACATGATCCCGCTGAGCGCGATCGCGACCATCGAGCGCAGTTCCGGCCCCGACCGGGTGATGCATTACAACGGCTTTCCCTCGGCCGACATCAGCGGCGGGCCAGCGCCGGGCTACTCGTCCGGCCAGGCCACCGCCGCGATTGAGAAGATCGTGAGCGAATCGCTGCCGGACGGTATGACCTACGAATGGACGGACCTGACTTTCCAGGAAAAACGGGTTGGCAACACGGCGATCTACATCTTCGCGCTGGCGGTGCTGCTCGCCTTCCTGTTCCTGGCGGCCCAGTACAACAGTTGGTCGCTGCCGTTCGCTGTGCTGCTGATTGCACCCATGGCGCTGCTCTCGGCGATCGCCGGCGTCTGGCTCTCTGGGGGCGACAACAACATCTTCACGCAGATCGGTTTCGTGGTGCTGGTCGGCCTGGCTGCCAAGAACGCGATCCTGATCGTGGAGTTCGCCCGCGCGAAGGAAAGCGAAGGGGCCGATCCGCTGGCAGCCGTGCTCGAAGCCGCGCGCTTGCGGCTGCGCCCGATCTTGATGACGTCGTTCGCCTTCATCGCTGGCGTGGTGCCGCTGGTGCTGGCCAGCGGTGCGGGCGCCGAGATGCGCCACGCCATGGGCATCGCGGTGTTCGCCGGCATGCTGGGCGTGACGGTATTCGGCCTGGTGCTGACGCCGGTGTTCTACGTTGTGGTGCGCAAGCTGGCGCTGCGCCGCGAAGCGCGCCATGCCCGTGGCGGCATGACCGACCAGCACGCATGACGGCCAGGAGGACATACGACATGAAAACATCTTTCGCATTCACACGACCCGCCAGGACGCTGGCGCCGCTCGCCCTCGCGGCGGCGCTGGCTGGCTGCTCCATGGCACCGAAGTATGACCGGCCCGCAGCGCCGATCGACACGGCCTATCCCTCGGGCGCGGCCTATGTGGAACTGGCGGCCGCGACGCCCGACGACGCGATCACGGCCGAGATCGGCTGGCGGGACTTCTTCCGCGACCCGCTGCTGCAGCAGTTGATCGGCATTTCACTGGAGAACAACCGCGACATGCGCAAGGCCGCGCTCAACGTGGAGGCGGCTCAGGCGCTGTACCGTATCCAGCGTGCCGAGATGCTGCCGAACCTGGGCGTTTCCGCCCGCGGCGCGTCAGAGCGCGTACCGGCCGACCTCAGTACCACGGGGCAAAGCGACGTGCTCCGGCGCTACGACGTGGCCGGGGTGACGGCCGCCTGGGAGCTGGACCTGTGGGGCCGCATCCGCAGCCTCAACGACCGGGCGCTGGCGTCCTACCTGGCCCTCGACGAGACCCGCATCGCCACGCAGATGAGCCTGGTGTCCGAGGTGGCCAGCGCCTACCTCACGCTGCGCGCCGACCAGGAACTGCTGCGCCTGACGAGCGACACCCTCGCCACACAGAAGCGCTCCTATGACCTGACCACCCAACTGGTGGAAGCGGGAAATTCCACGCAGCTCGACCTGCGCCGCGCGGAGATCGCGCTGCGCACCGCCGAGGCCAACCGCGCCGCCTACACGCGGCAGGCGGCCAAGGACCGCAACGCGCTGGTGCTGCTGCTGGGCCAGCCGCTGACGCCGGAGCTGTCCCGGCAGCTTGACGAGGCCGTGGCGCTGCCGGACGACATCGCGCCGACCGACCTGCAGAGCGGCCTGCCGTCCGAAGTGGTCGCGCATCGGCCGGACAACCGA
>JAFEEP010000386.1 GCA_018241045.1 Pseudomonadota bacterium
GACCCAGGCGCTGGTCTATCTTGCCGCGGGGGCGCCCGCCCTTGCCGCGCGGCTCGCCGCCGCACAGTTCGACGCGGCTGACAACATGACCGACCGCCAGGGCGCGCTGATGGTGCTGGCCGGGCTCGACACGCCGCTGCGCGAGGACAAGCTCGCCACGTTCCACCAGCGCTTTGCCGGCAATGCTTTGGTCATCGACAAGTGGTTCTCGCTCCAGGCCGGATCGCTCCACCCCTGCGTCGTCGAACAGGTCAAGGCGCTGGCGGAGCATCCCGATTTCACCCTGCACAATCCCAATCGGGTGCGGGCGCTCTACATGGCCTTCACCGCGCCGCACGCCTTCCATGCCGAGGGCGGCGAGGGTTACCGGATGATCGCCGACCTGATCCTCGCGCTCGATCCGATCAACCCGCAGACCGCGGCGCGCTTCGTCGCCCCGCTGGGGCGCTGGCGGCGGATCGAACCGAAGCGTTCGGCCCTGATGCGCGCCGAACTGGAACGGATCGCCGTGGCGCCGGGGCTGTCGAGGGACACCTTCGAGCAGGTGAGCAAGAGCCTTGGCTGACGCACCGGAAGTGTTCCGCGCCGCTGCGCTCGATGGGGTCGCTCACGGTTTCCTCGGTCGGCGCGGCGGCGTGTCGCAAGGCGTGGTTGCGGGACTCAACGTCGGACTCGGCGCGGGCGATGACGGCCAGGCGGTGCAGCGCAATCGCGCGCTGGCGGTCGAAGCGGTGCTGCCCGGCGCACGACTGGCGACGGTCTATCAGGTTCATTCTGCCGACTGCGTGGCGGTCGAGGCGCCGTGGCTCGACGCCGCGCGGCCCCATGCCGATGCGCTGGTCACCGCCACGCCCGGATTAGTACTGGGGGTGGTCACCGCCGATTGCGCCCCGGTGCTGCTGGCCGATCGTGAGGCCGGCGTGGTCGGCGCTGCGCACGCCGGCTGGAAGGGCGCGGTGGCCGGGGTGACCGACAGCACCCTTGCCGCAATGGAGGCGCTTGGGGCGCGACGCGACCGGGTGGTTGCCGCCATCGGTCCATGCATCGCCCAGCCCAGCTATGAGGTCGACGCGGGCTTTCGCGACCGGTTCCTGGCCGAAATGCCGGACAATGGCCGCTTCTTCGCGGCGGGTCGAGCGGGGCACTGGCAGTTCGATCTCGAACACTTTGTCGCCGCGCGGCTCGAGGCGGCGGGCGTTGCAACGGTCGAACGGCTCGGGCTCGACACCTATCCCGATGCAGCGCGATTTTATTCGTTCCGCCGCGCGACCCATCGCGGCGAAGCAACCTACGGGCGCCAGATATCGCTGATCGGGCTTTGATTCCCAAGCAAATCGCGCCCTCGCGCCAGACATGGACGCCGGTGCGATTTTCGCTGTTGGCAGCGCAAGCCTTCGCGTCTATCAGGCCCGCCAAATCGTTCGGGTCGGCGGCACTTGCCGTGCGCCCGCGGTTCGCCTACGGGCAATCGGGGGGCATCACGGGGCGCTTCCCGCAACGGGTTTAGGGACGGTTTCCCAAGGACGGCGCGCGGCGTCGATTCCGCGGGGAACGGAATGAACAGGATTGGTTCGACCATGGCACATGATGCTGGCACCGACACTCCGACCGTCATCGACGGTGAGGGTGTGCGGCGGCGCGATTTCATCAATATCGCCGCGGTGAGCGCGGCCGGCGTCGGCGGGCTTACCGTGCTTTATCCGCTGATCAGCCAGATGGCGCCGTCGGCCGATGTGCTCGCGGAAAGCTCGACCCAGGTCGATTTCGCGCAGGTCCAGCCGGGCCAGGCGATGAAGGCGGTGTTCCGCAAGCAGCCGGTGTTCATCCGCAACCTCACCCCCAAGGAAATCCAAGAGGCAGAGGCGGTCGACGTGTCGACTCTGCGCGATCCCCAGACACTCAAGGAACGGACCAAACCGGGCCATGAGAACTGGCTGATCACCATGGGCGTCTGCACCCACCTGGGTTGCATTCCGCTCGGCGCGGGCGAGGGCGAAGTCCGCGGCGAGTTCGGCGGCTACTTCTGCCCCTGCCACGGCTCGCAGTACGACACCGCGGCGCGCATCCGCAAAGGCCCGGCACCCAAGAACCTGGAAGTGCCGCCTTACGAATTCACCTCCGACACTGTCGTCAAGATCGGCTGAGGGTCCACACAATGAGCTTCCCCTGGGCAAAAACCTATACCCCGAAGCACCCTTTCATGGTGTGGATGGATGAAAAGCTGCCGCTGCCGCGCCTCGTCTACAACGCCGTCGGCGGCGGGTACGAGGTGCCGCGCAACCTGAACTATTTCTGGAACTTCGGCTTCCTGGCCGGGCTGTGCCTGGTGATCCAGATCGTATCCGGCATAGTGCTGGCGATGCATTACGGCGGCGATACCCGGGTGGCCTTCAATTCGACCGAGCACATCATGCGCGACGTCAACTACGGCTGGATGCTGCGCTATGGCCACGCCAACGGGGCCTCGGCCTTTTTCGTCGTGGTCTATGCCCACATCTTCCGCGGGTTCTACTACGGCTCGTACAAGGCCCCGCGCGAGATGGTCTGGCTGCTCGGCGTGGTCATCTTCCTGCTGATGATGGCCACCGCCTTCATGGGCTACGTCCTGCCCTGGGGCCAGATGTCGTACTGGGGCGCGCAGGTCATCACCGGGCTGTTCTCGGCGATTCCGCTGGTCGGCGATGCGCTGCACACTTGGCTGCTCGGCGGTTTCGCGCCGGACAATGCCACGCTCAACCGCTTCTTCTCGCTCCACTACCTGCTGCCCTTCGTGATCCTGGGTGTGATCATCCTGCACATCTGGGCGCTGCACATCCCGGGCTCGTCGAACCCCACCGGGGTCGAGGTCAAGAGCGAGAGCGATACCGTGCCGTTCTATCCCTACTTCGTCGCCAAGGACGGGTGGACGATCGGCCTGTTCCTGATCATCTACAGCCTGTTCGTGTTCTTCATGCCGAACGCGCTGGGCCACCCGGACAACTACATCCCGGCCAACCCGATGCAGACCCCGGCGCACATCGTGCCCGAATGGTACTTCTGGCCGTTCTATGCGATCCTGCGCAGCTTCACCCAGGACTGGCTGTGGATCGTCCCGGCCAAGCTGATGGGCGTGCTGGCGATGTTCGCGGCGATCCTGGTGTGGTTCTTCCTGCCCTGGCTCGATCGCTCACCAGTCCGTTCGGGCAGCTACCGCCCGCTTTACCGCAAGTTCTTCTGGGTTCTGGTGTTTGACGTGCTGGTGCTGGGCTACTGCGGCGGTTCGCCGGCCGAGCAGCCCTATGTGATGATCGCCCAGATCGCCTCGATCTACTACTTCCTGCACTTCTTCGTGATCGTGCCCGTCGTCTCGTCGATCGAGCGGCCCGACCCGCTGCCCTTCTCGATCACCGAGTCCGTACTCGGTCATGAGAGCGCGGCGGTCGCGGAAGCTCAGGCCTGAACGGACAGCGAGAGGGAAACGAAACAATGATCCGTATCTTCTCCATCCTCGCCGGGCTGTTCTTCGTCGGCGCGCTGGCCTGGTCGTTGCTGTGGGACACCATCGGCTTTGCGCACGATGGCTTGCCCAACACGGTCGAAAAGGCGTTCCACGAACACCCCCGCCCGCTCAAGCTGTCGAGCGACGGCTGGTTCGGCAAGTTCGACCGCAAGCAGGTCAAGCGCGGGTTCGAGGTCTACAACCAGGTCTGCGCAAGCTGCCACGCGATCCAGCACGTCGCCTATCGTGACCTTGCCGACATCGGCATGAGCGAGAGCGAGATCAAGACGCTGGCCGCGACCGCCACGGTCAACGCCAAGGATCCGCTGACCGGCGAAATGAAGGATCGTCCGGGCCTGCCCAGCGATCACTTCCAGGCGGTGGTCTATGGCGGCCAGGGCACCCCACCCGACCTGTCGCTGATCACCAAGGCGCGGCACGGCGGGGCGGCCTACGTCCATTCGCTGCTGACCGGCTACACCAACCAGCCGGCCGAGCTGCTGAAGCGCTTCCCAGACGCGAAGACGCCGGATGGGCTGCACTACAACCCCTATTTCGCCAACCTCAACATCGCGATGCCGCCGCCGCTGACCAGCGATGGGCAGGTAACCTACAGCGACGGGACCAAGGCGACGGTCGAACAGATGTCGACCGACGTTGCGGCCTTCCTCGTCTGGACTGCCGAGCCCAAGCTCGACAAGCGGCACCAGGTCGGCTTCTGGTGGGTCGGCTTCCTGATCTACGCGACGGTGCTGGGCTATATGTCCTACCGCAACGTCTGGGCGGAGAAGAAGGGGCACTGATTGCCCGCCTGGCTCGCCAGACGGTGACATGAAAACGGGGCGTCCCCTGGCGGGGCGCCCCGTTCTTCTTTGGCAATGCTTGCGTTCCTTTATCCGCCTCGACCGACGACCTGGATATCGTTGGCCGCGATCAGGCTGCGATAGGCCCAGCCGCCGATTGCGCCGCCGATGATCGGGGCCACCCAGAAGATCCACAGCTGGCTGAACGCCAGCCCGTTACCGCCGACCAGCTCCACCAGCGCCGGGCCGGTGCTGCGCGCCGGATTGACCGAGGTGTTGGTGATGGGGATCGAGATCAGGTGGATCAGCGTCAGTCCCAGCCCGATCGCGATCGGGGCAAAACCGACCGGCGCCTGCCGGTGAGTTGATCCCATGATGATCAGCAGGAAGAAGCAGGTCAGCACCACCTCGGCGACGAAGCCCGCGCCCATGCTGTACTTGCCCGGCGAATGTTCGCCCACGCCGTTGCTGGCCAGACCATTGGTCGCCAGATCATAGCCCGGCTTGCCACTGGCGATCCAGTAGAGCAAGAACGCGGCGATGATCGC
>JAFEEP010000387.1 GCA_018241045.1 Pseudomonadota bacterium
AGCCGCGATCTGCGGCGAATAGAGCCCGTTGAAGTTCTGGTCGAGTGACGTCAGATTGGAAACGTAGCGGCAATCACCGTTGTTGCGATCGCGCGAATAGTCGCCGGTGAAGGTGATGTCGGTAGCGCTCGACGGCGATACCAGCACCTGCCCGCGAATGCTGAAGTTGCCGGCGTTGTCGAGCTCCTGCTTGTTGAGCACGTTCTTGGAATAGCCGCCGCGATCGGTCCGGCTGAAGCTGACCTTGCCGTTGACGCCGTCGGCAATCGGGCCGTTGACGTAGCCGCGGATGATCGACAAGCCGTAGTTGCCGATGGTCAGGCCCATCTTGCCCTCGAACTTGTCGCTTGGCTTCTTGGTATAGACGCTGATCGCGCCGCCAGTGACGTTGCGTCCGTAGAGCGTGCCTTGCGGGCCGCGGAGCACCTCGATCCGGTCGAGATCGTAGAGGTCGAACGAGGACGCGCCCGGGCGGCCGATGTAGACTTCGTCAAGGAACACGCTGACGGTCGGGTCGGCCGCGGCAGAATCGAGCGTCGAGCCGATCCCGCGCAGGTAGAGCTGCGGTTCGCCGATGTTGAACTGGGTCACCGTCAGGTTGGGCGTCTGCGCGGCGACGTCGTTGAGCCCCTGGATCGCCCCCGGCGCGATCTTGTCCCCGGCGAAGGTGGTCAGGGCGAGCGGCACATCCTGCGAGTTCTGCGCGCGGCGCTCGGCCGTCACGATAATCTCGCCGATCCCGCCGGTGTCGTTCTGGGCCTGGTTGTTCTGGGCTTCGGGCTGTGCAGCGGTCTGGGCAGCCGCCGGCACCGAAGCGAAGGCCAGGGCCATCGTCGAAGCGGCCGTCCAGCCCAGCGTCGAGAGCCTCATCCGCCGCTCGCAGGAAACACCGTGGTCAAATTCATTGCGCTTATTCATTTGTCTTCTCCCTTGTATTCCGGCCGTCAGACGGCAGCCTTGCCCACACGGCGGGCAAGGAAGTCCAAAACCAATGCGTTGAATTCAGATGGCTTTTCGGCCCAGGCAAAGTGCCCGACCCCGGCGATGCAATGGAACTCAGAGCCCGGAATGCGGGTCGCGAGTTTCTCCATCACCGCCGGCGGCGCCGCCGACAGATCGTGCTCCCCGGCGATCAGCAGCACCGGGATGGTCATGTACGGAATGATGTCGCGCCCGTCGAACTGCGTGATCGCCTGGATCGCCGCGCGGAAGGTTTCTTCGCGCATTTCCGAGACGACCGCGATCGCGCGCTCGACCGGCGCACCGCTCGCGCCCGGCGCCATCATTGAACGCAGCATCTTCGGTGCGTACTGCGGGATCGTCTGCCCGGCATCGAGCGGCGCTACCCGATCGGCCACGAACTTGCGTTGCCACTCGCCCTCGCTACGCCCGAAGGCGGCCGAGGTCGCCGAGAGGATCAGCGCATCGATCCGCTCACGCCGGTAGTCGAAACAGCGCTGGGCGATCATCCCGCCCATCGAGTGGCCAAGCAGGACGTTGTGCGCGGTGCCCTCCTTGTCGACCAGCCGCGCGCAGGCCTGCGCCAGGTTTTCGACGGTGAAGTCGTCGGGCAAGGGGCTGAAACCATAGCCAGGCGCATCCCAGGCGACCACGCGATAGCCCGCCGCCGTCAGTGCACCGATCTGTTCGTGCCAGTATTCCTTTGCGCCGAATGCCCCGTGCAGCAGGAACACCGTGGTGTCGCCCTGCCCGGTGACGCTGTGGTCGGGGATGAAGGTCTGCTGGTCCATCGCCATGTCCTCAATCCAGCCCGATCGGGGGAAGGCGAGGCGGTTGCAGGGCGATCGCCACGGTCTTTTCCTCGGTGTAGAAGGCGCGCGCGCCCTCTGCCCCCTCGCGGCCGATGCCCGACTGCTTGAACCCGCCGAACGGCATGCGCGTGTCGAGCGAGAGCAGCGGGGTGTTGACCATCACCAGCCCGGCCTGGATCGCGTGCGAGGCGGCCAGCACCTCGCGCTGGTCATTGCTCCAGACGTAGGAGACGAGGCCGTAGGCGGAGTCGTTGGCCACCGCGATTGCCTCGTCGATCGAATCGACGATCAGGAAGCTGGCGATCGGCCCGAAGACTTCCTCCTGGCAGATCCGCGCCGAATTGCCCGGCGCGAGGAACGCCGTAGGCCGAACATAGAGCCCTTGTTCCAGCCCGTCAGGGCGCCCGCCCCCGGCCAGCAGCTCAGCCCCGTCGGCACGGGCGACGTCGATGTAGGACAGCACCCGGTCGTAATGGCGACGGAACGCGAGCGGACCGTTCTGGGTGCCCGGATCGAACGGATCGCCCACCCGGATGCGGTTGGCGCGCGCGACGAACTGTTCGATGAAGCGATCGGCAATCGCGCGATGAAGGACGATGCGCGAGCCGGCAAAACACTGCTGCCCGTTGTTGGTGTAGATCGCCACCAGCGCAGCGGTGACCGCCAGATCGAGATCGGCGCTGGGCATGACGATGTTGGCCGACTTGCCGCCGAGCTCAAGGTCGATCCGCTTGTGCACCGGCGCGGCGCGCGCGGCGATGCGGCCGGCGGTGACATTGCCGCCGGTGAAGCTGACGCCGTTGACCAGCGGATGATCGACCAGAGCGTCGCCGGTCACCTCGCCGCGGCCGTTGACCAGGTTGACCACGCCCGGCGGCACCCCGGCCTCGGTCAGGATTTGCATGAACCGCGCCAGCGCGAGCGGGGTGTTTTCCGACGTCTTCACCACGCAGCTGTTCCCGTGACACAGCGCCGCCGCGATCTTGGTCGAGGCCAGCGCGGTCGGCGCGTTGGAGGACGAGATCAGCGCCACCACACCGAGCGGATGGCGCGTGGTGTAGCGCAGCATGCGCTTGTCCTCGAACGCCGCCTTTTCAGTCGCCTGGCCCATGTATTCGGCAAAGAAGGTGAAGTTTCCGAATATCCGCGGCAGCTGCGCGTTGCGGGTGTAGTTGATCGCCTGGCCGGTGTTGACCGTTTCAAGCAGGGCCAGCTCTTCGAGGTGTTCGCGGGTCAGTTCCTTGACCCGGGCGAAAATGCGCTGCCGCTCGGCCACGTCGAGGTTGCGCCACACCCCGCTGTCGAGGCTGCGCCGGGCGGCCTGGACCGCCTGATCGACCGTCGCCGCGTCGGCCTCGTAGAGGGTCGAAACCTGCTCTTCGGTAGCGGGATAGATCACCGGCAGTTCGTTGCCACGCGGCGCGACGAACTCGCCATCGACGTAGCTCGACACGTGTTCGGGAATTTTCGCGCGCAGTTCGGCGGGGATCATGACCACAGTCCCCCGTTCACATGGATGGTCTGCGAGGTGATGTAGGCAGCCGCCGGGCTGCACAGGAACAGCAGGGTCCCGACCATGTCCTCGGGCTGTCCCAGTCGCTGGAGCGGCACACCGCGCAGCACCACTTCCTGATCGACCCGTGTGTCCTTTTCCTTGCGTCCCGTCCCGCCCTTGAGGAACTGGGTGTCGACAATCCCCGGCGCCAGTGCGTTGGCACGGACCTGCGGGGCGCCTTCGGTGGCGAGCGCGCGGGTCAGGTTGATGATCCCCGCCTTGGCCACCGAATAGGGGCCGTAGCCCGGGTAAGGTACCCGCACGCCGAAGGTCGAGCTGGTGTTGACGATCGCCCCGGCACCGGACTTGCGGAGCAAGGGCATCGCCGCACGCGCAATCAGGAAGGCGCTGCGCAGCGTTCCGTCGATGATCTCGTCCCATTCGGCGAGATCCATCTTTTCCAGCGGAATCTGTTCCTTGGTGAACCCAACCAGGTTGATCAGTGCATCGAGCGCCTCACCTTGCGCGCTAACCTGCGCAAAGGCACGATTGACCGACGCCTCATCCATCGCGTCGCATTCGATCGCGGTGACACCAGCCGGCAGCGGATGCGCGGTGATCGACACCGGCAGGTCGAGCACGGTGACGTTCAGCCCGGCGCTGGCCGCTGCGGCAACCACCGCGCGACCGATCCCGCCACAGCCACCGGCGACGACCAGCCGCGACCCCGGCAGCGGCAAGAGTGAAAGGCCCTGATAATCGGTCATACGTTCCTCACTGCTTG
>JAFEEP010000388.1 GCA_018241045.1 Pseudomonadota bacterium
CTCGACTTCACCTTCCTGGGCTGCCGCCAGCAGGTGCAGGATGGTGTTGGTCGAGCCGCCCATGGCGATGTCGAGCATCATGGCGTTCTCGAACGCCTTGAAGTTGGCGATGCTGCGCGGCAGCACCGACTCGTCGTTTTCCTGGTAGTAGCGCTTGCACAGCTCGACGATGGTGCGGCCGGCGGTGAGGAACAGCTGCTCGCGGTCGGAGTGGGTGGCCAGGGTCGAACCGTTGCCCGGCAGGGCCAGGCCCAGGGCTTCGGTCAGGCAGTTCATCGAGTTGGCGGTGAACATGCCGGAGCACGAACCGCAGGTCGGGCAGGCGCTGCGCTCGTACTCGGCGACTTTCTCGTCACTGGCGGTGGAGTCGGCGGCGATGACCATGGCGTCGACCAGGTCCAGGCCGTGGCTGGCCAGCTTGGTCTTGCCGGCTTCCATCGGGCCACCGGATACGAAGATCACCGGGATGTTCAGGCGCAGGGCGGCCATCAGCATACCGGGGGTGATCTTGTCGCAGTTGGAGATGCAGACGATGGCGTCGGCGCAGTGGGCGTTGACCATGTACTCGACGGCGTCGGCGATGATCTCGCGGCTTGGCAGCGAGTACAGCATGCCGTCGTGGCCCATGGCGATACCGTCGTCGACCGCGATGGTGTTGAATTCCTTGGCCACGCCACCGGCGCGTTCGATTTCGCGGGCGACCAGCTGGCCCAGGTCCTTCAGGTGCACGTGGCCCGGGACGAACTGGGTGAACGAGTTGGCGATGGCGATGATCGGTTTCTTGAAGTCTTCGTCCTTCATCCCGGTGGCGCGCCACAGGGCGCGGGCGCCGGCCATGTTGCGGCCTTGGGTGGAAGTCTTGGAACGATAATCAGGCATGAAACACTCCTGGCGGCTTAATCAGGTCACAAAAAGGGGAGTGAGCTTCTCTTGTCCTTTGTACCGCAGGCCGGTTGCCACTGGCACGGATGGGGCCGAAGACCGCGCGGGATCGCCGCGTGCTTGGCCAGAGCTCATAAACCCGCCGGGGATGACTGGCGATGAATAGGCCGATTCTACACCGCTGGCGCGGCGAGGGAATGCAGATGTGGATGGTTGGCGGGGGGATTGCGGCAGGAAAGGGCCGCTGGGCGGCCCTTTTTGGCAGATATCAGCTGTTTGGCAGTAACCGGCAGGTGATGCTTTTGATGTAGCGGGTTTCGGCGATGGCCGGGTGTACCGGGTGATCCGGGCCCTGACCGCCTCGCTCGAGCAGCTGCATGTTGCGGTCCAGGTGGCGGGCGCTGGTCAGCAGGATGTTGTTCAGGTCGTCCTCGGGCAGGTGCATCGAGCACGAGGCGCTGACGAGGATGCCGTCTTTGTTCAACATGCGCATGGCCTGTTCGTTCAGGCGGCGGTAGGCCGCTTCGCCGTTTTTCAGGTCTTTTTTGCGCTTGATGAAGGCAGGCGGGTCGGCAATGATCACGTCGAAGCGTTCTTCGGCCGCCTTGAGCTCGCGCAGGGCTTCGAACACGTCGCCTTCGATGCAGGTCAGCTTCTCGCTGATGCCGTTCAGTGCAGCGTTACGCTCCACGCCGTCCAGGGCAAAGCCCGAGGCATCGACACAGAACACTTCGCTGGCGCCGAAGGCACCGGCCTGTACGCCCCAGCCACCGATATAGCTGAACAGGTCGAGTACACGCTTGCCCTTCACGTACGGTGCCAGGCGGGCGCGGTTCATGCGGTGGTCGTAGAACCAGCCCGTCTTCTGGCCTTCGCGCACCGGGGCTTCGAACTTGACGCCGTTCTCTTCCAGCGGCACCCAGTCCGGTACTTCGCCGTAGACGGTCTCGACGTAGCGCTGCAGGCCTTCGGCATCACGCGCAGCGGAGTCGTTCTTGAACAGGATGCCGCTGGGCTTGAGCACCTGCACCAGGGCGGCGATCACGTCGTCCTTGTGCGCTTCCATGGTAGCCGAGGCCAATTGCACCACCAGGATATCGAAGAAGCGGTCGACCACCAGGCCCGGCAGCAGGTCGGAGTCGCCATAGACCAGGCGGTAGCACGGCTGGTCGAACAGGCGCTCGCGCAGCGACAGGGCAACGTTCAGGCGGTGGACCAGCAGCGACTTGTCCAGCGGCAGCTTGATGTCGCGCGACAGCAGGCGGGCGCAGATCAGGTTGTTCGGGCTCAGCGCGACGATGCCCAGCGGCTTGCCGTTGGCGGCCTCGAGAATGGCCTGCTGACCGGCCTGAAAGCCTTGCAGTGGGGTCGCGCTGACATCGACTTCGTTGCTGTAGACCCACAGGTGGCCGGCGCGCAGGCGGCGGTCGGCATTGGCTTTGAGGCGAAGGCTGGGCAGGGACATGACGTCGCTCCGGGAAAAAGAGCGGGATTATAGCGTGTCTGCAGTGCTTTAGCTTTTACAGGTGTGGTGCCCGGGGGCGCTTAGAGGGTTAAAATCCCCCGTCCTAAACGAGTGTGTACGTATGTCCCAAGAACTCAGCGCCGAACAGATCCAGCAAGCCTTGCAAGGCATCACCATCCCGCCTCAACCGCAGATCATGGTCGATCTGCAGTTCGAGCAGTACATGCCTGACCCAGACCTGGAAACCATCGCCAAGCTGATTTCCCAGGACCCGGGCCTCTCTGGCGCCTTGCTCAAACTGGTCAATTCCCCGCATTTCGGCCTGTCCAACAAGATCGGCTCGATCCAGCGCGCGGTGAAC
>JAFEEP010000389.1 GCA_018241045.1 Pseudomonadota bacterium
CTGGCCGAGGAAGCGATCGTCTGCGCTGACAACGTGATCGAACCGGCCATGTCACGCCCCGACATGCGGGCTTACCGCGCCGCCGTGGCGAGCAAGCCCGACCTGCACAGCGCCCTGCTGCCGATCGGCAGCGGGATCGAGGTTTCGGTCAAGTGGAGCGCGGGGAACCCCCGGCTCTAGATCGCGTGTTCATCGTCGGCGGTGAGGCGCGCCAGCGTGGGATCGCTGGTCGGCTGCTTGCCCGGATGGGTCTTGCGATAGGGCTCGAAGCTGGCACGATTGGCGTCGAACTGCATATCCCAGGGGATGTTGTCACCGCGGAAGATCGGTGGGGCGTTGTTCGCCCAGAGCAGCGAGCCGAAGCGAAAGTCCCAGGCGCGCGGCACCCAGTTGTCGTCGAGGTAGTCGGTATCGGCGTGATACTCGGCCTCGCCCGCCTTGCCCGGAATGTCGCAGTAATAGTAGATCGCCGAGCTGATCCGGTGGCGCGAAATGCCGCCTGAGCTGTTCATCGACTCGTTCTTCCAGCCCTTGGCCTCCATCTGGTTGGCGCCGAGCATGACCTCGTCGATATCGTCCATCCCGAAGGCGATGTGCATGAACTTGAAGTGGTCAGGTGCGATCGGCAGGTCGGCGTTGACCCAGAAGATCGAGTGATGCTCGAACGTGCCGTCGGCACGGGCGAAGATCCCGGTGCCCTTCGAATGATCGGTATAGCGAAAGCCGAGGTGACGTTCGTAGAACTCGAAGCTGCCGACGTAGTCGGTCGAAAAGAACACCACGTGGTTGATCGTCTTGGGGATGGCGCGCGCGCGCCAGATACGGTGCTGGTTGAAGCGCGGGTAGCTGCCGGGGGTGTTGACCGGCGACGCCTCGCTCACTACGACGCGCTTGTCCCACACGCGCAAGGCGATCGGCTGGCCATCCGGGCAGACCGCGTGGACGGTGCCGTCCGCGTCGCGGGTGACGGGCACCTCGCTCGCCAGACTGGCGGCGATGCGCTCAAGGTTGTCGGTGGTATCGACGCCCCACACGGTTTCCTTGATCCCGTCTCCGGCGAAGGGATCGGGTTCGGGCAGTCCGGGGTGCCCGTGTGGACGCAGGATCACCCTGCTGCCCGAGGCGAGGCGGAACATGCTTTCGTCCGGCTCCGCGCTATCCAGCGACAGGCCGAAATCGGTCCAGAACCGCGTGTGTTCGGCAAGGTCGGACACACCGAAGACGACGCTTTCAACGCCCAGGATACTCATGGAATCTCCCCAATCTGGTTGCCTGCCTTATGGGCAAGCACCCGGACACAGAGAAACGCATTGTATCGGATCGAATCTAGCGAGCGCTTCGATTGAAAGATCAGCTCGGATCGGCGGGGTGATAGTGCAACTGGTCGGGTCGGGCGTAGGTGACGTCCCAATTGGGCTCACCACGCATGAAGTCGGGCAGGTGAGTCATGTAGATCGCGGTGCCGAAGGCGCCGTCCCAGATGCGCGGCTTCCAGCCATCGTCGACGCAATCGGTGTCGGCGCCATATTCGGCATCGCCGCCGCCGGGGCAGGGAACGTAGAAGAAGGCTGCGCTGGTCAGGCGGTGGCGGCCGAACCCCCAGTGCCAGTCGGGATAGCTGTAGCCACGCCGATCGAGATAATTCTTGGCGACCATCAGCTCGTCGATATCCTCGACCTCCCAATTGGCGTGATGGAACTTCAGCGTACCGTCGAACCCCGGCATCGGCGCGTGGGCATTGGCGAGGAAGACATTGTGATGCTCGTAGCAGCCATCGGCGCGCATATAGACGCCGAAGCCTTTCTGTATGTCGGTGATGCGGAAGCCCAGTTTGTCGCGGTAGAACTCCAGCGCCTGCTGGACGTCGGGAAGGGTCCAGACGCAATGGTGGATGCGCTTGGGCCGGGCGCGGTCGATCCATTTGCGCGGCTGGTTGAGCCGTTCGATCCGGCCCACGGTGTTTTGCGGGCTGGGCGCTCCGAACACGGGGCGGGGCTGCCAGACCTGCAGCGCGATCGCTTGGCCGAACGGTGTGGCGAAATGGACCACGCCCTCGTCATCGGTGGTGAGCGCGGTGTCGGGTTCGAGCCGGGCCTTGAGCCGGGCCATGCCTTCCGCGCTGTCGACCGCCCAGACAACCTCGAACACGCCCTTGCCGGTTTGCGCGGTGTTCGTCGGCAGGTGCGGGTGGCCGTGTTTCAGGATGAGGGTCTGCGACCCATCGGCCACCTCGAACAGCGCTTCGTCGCCCTTGTCATGGATCAGGGTCAGCCCGAAGTCGGTGAAGAAGCGGACGCAGGCGGGGACATCGTCCACCGCCCAAGTCAGCCGCTTGATGCCGATGATCGCCATGTGCCCGTCTCCCGTGAAATGTGGGGAGGAATTGGGCGGGCACGGCGCCGGATGGGTTGATCCAACGCAATTTGCAGGGATGGATTGATCGGGACGGGCGGCATCGATTTGCTCGATACCGCTCGGCGCGTCAGTCGTCCTTCCAGTCGAATGCCAGCTCGCCCTCGCGGAAGGCGAAGCGGTTGAGGTGGCGTTCGACCGCGCCTTTGAGGCCATCACGCTGGCCGCGGGCCGAGGCGTCGATCCGGCAGGTCAGCGTGTCGGGCGAGGCGTCCATGGTGAACAGGCCGTCGCCCGGCCATTCGGCCCCGCGCGCATCCTTGGGGAAGGTCACGGTGCCGTGATGGGCATCGAACTCCACCGCCAGATTGTGCGCCCAGTGCTTGCAGAGCTGCTGCAGGTAGCGGCTGGCGCTGACGGTGGGGATTTGCGCGGTGGTCGAATATGTTTCGGCCATTGCTTAAAGCCTTTCGATCTTCTGCGCCGCTTCATCCAGAAGCGCGGCGATGGCGAAGGCGGTTTCGTTGTCCACGCCCTCGCGCGTCAGGCGCTGGATCGCGGCGGTGCGCAGGTTCATCATCGCGCGGCGGACCGGCGCGGCGTCGGTGCGCCCAGCCTGTTCGCCCATCGCGGCCAGCCGGGCCAGGGCGCCGTCGGCGCGTTCGCGGTTGGCCTCAAGCTCGGCCTTGCCCGCTTCGGTCAATTCGAAGCTGCGGGTGCGGCCTTCGCCGGGGGCTTCCTCGATCAGGTCCATGTCCTGCAGCAGGGTGAGCAGCGGATAAAGCACGCCGGGGCTGGGGCTGTAGGCCTCGTTGCTCTTTTCGGCGAAGCTGCGGATCAACTGGTAGCCGTGCTGCGGCCCGCTTTCGAGCAGGGCCAGCACCATCAGGCGCAATTCCTCGCCGGCAAAACGCTTGCCGCGCCGCCCGCCGGGCCCGCCTTCGTCACCAAAGCCGCCGCGGCGGCCGTGGCCACGCTGGCCGAAACCGCTCCCCGCGGCGTAAGCTGCCGCCATCGCGGCAAAACGGGCCGAATTGCGGCCCCGGTTATGACATCCACGCATGGTGGCGTTCTCCTTGTTCATTCTCATGAACTGGGAAATAGGATCACTATCAGGAATAGTCAAGATATATCTTGTAACGATCCGTATCAGCGCCGAAACAGCAGGGTCAGCAGGAACACGAAGGTCCGGAAATCGAGCAATTTCAACGCTGCCCGCGCCTCCGCCGGGGTCAGTTTGGCGACCATTGGCATGGCCCCGAAGATCTTGCCGCGGATCACCAGGTTGCCATCCTCACCCGCGATCTTGCGAATGGCCATCAGTTCCTTGTCATTGGCGTCAAGGATCGTCGCCACCGGCACCTTTGCCTTCGCCATCACACCGGCCCTCCACACACCTTGTCGTAATCGATGCCCTCGTCATCCATCATCTGGATCGCCGTGGCGCGGCCCGCGCCGAACACCCCTCCGCCCGGATGCATGAACGGCCCGACGAGGTAGAGCCCCTCGATCTCCGGCACCCGCAGGCTGCCCAGGTCAGCGGTGGGGCGGTGCCCGGCGGACTGGTAGAAGAACGGCGCGCAGCCGTGGATATCGCCGCGCACGAAGCTGGCCGGGCTGTCACGCTCATGATCGATCGGGGACCGGATCAGGCGCCCGGTGATGTTGTCATCGGTGAGGTTCGCATAGAACTTGCGGTATTGCGCCAGCGCCTTGTCGGCGACTTCTTCCTTGCGCGCGTCCCACGATCCCGGGCCATCAGGGTAAAGGTCATAGGGCGCGAAGTTGA
>JAFEEP010000038.1 GCA_018241045.1 Pseudomonadota bacterium
GACTCTATCGCCGGATGAGTACTGTCGTGTTTACCGTTCCGCCCAGTAATCCGGTTACAGGTAAGTCAATCCAGCTTATTCCTGAAACCATTGACGACCAGCACTCGACGGCGGAGGGCTCCGCGGTTTCTTCCACGCTGTCGCAGGCGCTGAACCAAGTCGGGTCGCATCCCTCTACCCTTCTATCGACCAACCTCGCCAGTGTCCTGGACTCCTCGTCCAGGCGCTGGCTTCGTTTTGGCCTGATCGTTGCAATCGCGCTGGGCATGGTGGCGCTGGCAGCGCTGGTGGTCGCGCTTGGCACCGGCCTTGCCCAGTTGGTTGATGCCGTCACGCCGTGACCGCCTTCACCGCCTTTCGGCTTGCTGTCCTGCTGGCGACAATCGGCCCCGCCCTGCGGGCGCGGCGCCGCAACGACCGAACCGTGATCCTCTGCGCCGTCCTGTTTGGCGCGCGCCTGTTGATGGACCTCGGGGTTGGCGACGTGCATCCGCTCCTTGCGCTCGTTTGCCACCTTGGCGCGTTCATCGGATTGGCCGCGATCGCCTTGTCGCCGGAACGGATCTTCACGCTGCCGATGGCATCGGCAGCCCTGCTGTCGTTCGTGACCCTGGCATTGCACACCTTCGACCAGATCGGCTCGCCGTTCGCCGTCCACCTCATGCTCGGCGCCTGGGATCTGGTCGCTCTCGTCGCACTTGCGACAGGCAGCCTTGCTCTGACGGACCGGGACAGATCGCAGGCTTAGCCATGCTGATGCCGCCCACGGGCAAAATTGTGCGCACACGCGCTTGCCCCGGGACGCTGAATCGCTAGAGAGGGCCGCAAGGCGGCAGTGCCGCACAGCGACAGGGATCGACATGGCGACCTTCACTCTTCCCGCAAACAGCAAGATCAACGGCAAGGGGCGGCAGTTCGCCGCTGCGAGCAACGGGCGGGTCAAGTCGTTCAAGGTCTATCGCTACGATCCGGATTCGGGCGAAAACCCGCGCTATGACACCTTCGAGATCGACCTTGATGCCTGTGGGCCGATGGTGCTCGACGCACTGATCAAGATGAAGTCCGAACAGGACCCCACGTTGACCTTCCGCCGCTCGTGCCGCGAAGGAATCTGCGGGTCCTGTGCAATGAACATGAACGGGCGTAACGGCCTTGCCTGCACCACCGCGATCGAAGACCTCAAGGGCGATATCCGTATCACCCCGCTGCCGCACATGGACGTGATCAAGGATCTGGTTCCCGACTTCACGCATTTCTACGCGCAATATGCCTCGATCCGCCCGTGGTTGCAGACCGTCAGCCCGACCCCGTCGGGCAAGGAACGGCTGCAGAGCCCCGAACAGCGCGAAAAGCTCGACGGGCTCTACGAATGCATCCTGTGCGCCTGCTGCTCGACCTCGTGCCCGAGCTACTGGTGGAACAGCGACAAGTTCCTTGGTCCGGCGATCCTCCTTCAGGCCTACCGCTGGCTTGCCGATAGCCGCGACGAGATGACCGGGGAACGCCTCGACGACCTGGAGGATCCCTTCCGCCTTTATCGCTGCCATACGATCATGAACTGCGCCAACGTCTGCCCCAAGGGCCTCAGCCCGGCGCGGGCGATCGCCGAGATCAAGAAGATGCAGGCCGAACGGCACGTCTGATCGGCGGTGATCGCAGATGAGTGACGACAAGTGAGTGACGACAAGGGCTTCCGCAGCGAACCCGACCCGGACAATCCGGGCTGGCATACCTGGCAGTTGAACGACCCAAGTCGCTTCAACAGCTGGATGTTCCCCAAGCTGCTGGTTCGCGCCGAGCCCGATGGCAAGGCGCGGTTGCGTATGTTCCCCGAGCATCGCCACACCAACCTGTCCGACAATATCCACGGCGGCACCGTGCTGTCGCTGATCGACATCGGGCTGTTCGCCTGTTCGAGGATGCTGGGGATCATTGAGGCGGGGACCGCAGTGACGCTCGACCTCTCGGTCCAGTTCATCGGCGCGGGCAAGCCGGGCGAACCCTGTGATGCTGTGACCGAACTGCTCAAGGAAACGCGCCGCCTGGTGTTCCTGCGCGGCGTGGTCGAACAGGGCGCTGGCAACATCGTTGCGGCCTTTTCGGGGACGATCCGCAAGCCCACGACCCAACGATGAGGGTTCTTGCCGCTTACGAGGCGCTGGTCGCCGCCGGGGAACTGCGTCCCGATCCCGAGCAACGCGCCGCTGCCGTCCGGCTCGACCATCTGCAAAAAGAGCTTGAGGCGCTCCCAGCGCGCGGCAGCGTACTCTGGCGCCTGGCGCGGCGCAAACCGTCCGCGCCGCGAGGGATCTACATGTGGGGCGGCGTCGGGCGCGGAAAATCGATGCTGATGGACCTGTTCCATCACAACCTGGCGATCGCCGAAAAGCGGCGGGTGCATTTTCACGCCTTCATGCTCGAGGTGCACCAGTCGATGCGCACCTGGCGCGAGCGTGACCCGGGCGATCCGATCCCCAAGGTGGCGCGCGAGATTGCCCAGAACGTCCGCTGCCTCGCCTTCGATGAAATGGTGGTCAACAATTCGGCCGATGCGATGATCATGAGCCGGTTGTTCACCGCGCTGATCCACGATCTGGGCGTCACCGTGGTCACCACCTCCAACCGCGCGCCGTCAGAGCTGTACAAGGATGGGCTCAACCGCGAGCACTTCCTGCCGTTCATCGCGCTGATCGAGCGCGAGCTTGACGTGCTCGCGCTCAACGGCCCGGTCGACTACCGGCTCGAACGCCTGGCGGGGATCGAGACCTGGCACGTTCCGCTGGGCGAAGCTGCGACCGCGCAGGTGCGCGAAGCGTTCTTCCGCCTGACCGATTACCCGCCCGAGGACAGCGCCCATGTCCCTTCCGCCGACCTTGCCCTGGGAGGCGGCCGGACGCTCCACGTCCCCAAGAGCTTCAAGGGCGTCGCCGTATTCAGCTTCAGGAAACTGTGCGGCGAAGCGCGCGGCGCGGCGGACTATCTTGCCGTGGCCCACGCCTATCACACTGTGATCCTGGTCGGCATCCCGCGAATGGGACCGGAAAATCGCAACGAGGCCGCGCGGTTCGTAACCCTGATCGACGCGCTCTACGAGAACAAGGTCAAGCTGTTCGCTACCGCCGCAGCCGAGCCCGAGGATCTTTACGCCAGCGGCGACGGCCGCTTCGAGTTCGATCGCACGATCAGTCGCCTCAAGGAAATGCAGAGCGCGGAATATCTTGCCGCCGGACACGGTGAAGCGTGATCCGGCTGCGGCGAAAGCTGTTGTGATAATGTAACATCACGTTTAGGGAGTGGCGAACTCCTGCAAAGGCATCTTTTTCGTGCGCATTCTCCTGCTCTGTACCGCATCGCTGCTCGCCTCCCCTGCCCTCGCCCAATCCGCTCCGCCGCCGGTATCCGATGGCGCCGACAGTGACGACAATGCGGCGATCGTCATCACCGCCCGCCGCCTTGACGTCGCGCGCGACAGCATCGACCCGGCGCTGGGCGCCAACGACTTCAAGCTCGATCGCGCGGCGCTCGACATCCAACCCGGCGGGGCCGATCGCAGCCTCAAGGGTGTGCTGCTCCAGGCTCCGGGGGTGGCGCAGGATTCGGATGGCGATGGCGACATCCATATCCGCAACGAGCACGGCAACATCCAGTATCGGCTCAACGGCATCACGGTGCCGCAGGGCTACGCCGGGTTCGGCGCATTGGTCGATCCGCGCATCGCCAACTCGATCGAGGTGATCACCGGCGCGCTGCCCGCGCAATACGGGTTCAAGACCGCCGGGGTGGTCAACATGAAGACGCGGACCGACGGGTTCGACTTCGATGGCGACGTCGGCATCTACGGCGGCAGCAACGCGACGATCCAGCCCAGCGCCACGATGCGCGACACGGTCGGCAAATTGAGCTTTTTCGTATCCGGCAGCTACCTGCGCAACGACCTGGGCATTTCCAACCCCACCCCCGAGCGCAGTGCGATTCACGATCGCACCGAGCAGGCACGCGGTTTTGCCTACCTTTCCTACCTGCTCAATGACAGCAGCCGCCTGACGGCCTTCGGCGGCACCTCTTACGGTTCGTTCCAGATTCCCAACTCGCCGGGTATTCCGGTGCAGTACAGCCTCAACGGCCGCACGACCTTCGATTCCGCGACGCTTGACCAGAACCAGCATCAGCGCTCGCACTTCGGAGTCCTCGCCTGGCAGTATTCGGGCGACCAGATCGACGTGCAGATCGCGCCCTTCGTGCGATATGCAAAGGCCCATTTCACCCCCGATCCGCAGGGCGGGCAATTGATGTTCAGCGGGGTCGATACCGACCTGACGCAATCGAGCCTGGCCTGGGGCGTGCAGAGCGATGCGGGGATCAAGCTGGGCGACGCACACCATCTGCGCATGGGCGCCTTCTTTCAGAACGAGCATACCCGCACCGACAGCCTGACCCGGGTCTTTGCGCTCGACGGCGCGGGCGACCGGATCAGCGACGCGCCGCTCTCCATCCCGCTCAACCAGCGGCAGAGCGGTTCGACCCTGGGGCTCTATGTCCAGGACGAATGGGCGCTGAGCGACACGCTGACCTTCAACTACGGGCTGCGCTATGACCGATCCGACGCGCTGATCATCGAGGATCAGGTCAGCCCCCGCCTCGGGCTTGTGTGGAAGCCGAACGGCCGCACCACCCTGCACGCGGGGTACGCGCGCAATTTCACCCCGCCACCGATCGAGCTGGTCGCCTCGGCCGCGCTGGCCGCCTTCGACAACACCACCAACGCGGCATCGGTCAAACGGGCCGACCCGATCCGGTCAGAGCGCGAACACAGCTTCGACGTCGGCGCGCAGCACTTCATCACCCCTCGCCTCAGCCTGACGCTCGACCTCTACTACAAGCTCAAGCGCAATCTGTTGGACGAGGAGCATTTCGGATCGACCTTGATCCAGTCGCCGTTCAATTACGAGAAGTCGCGCGGTTGGGGCGTCGAGCTGGGCGTGAACTACGAGAGCAAGCCGGGCGGCTTCTACCTCAACGTCGCTACCGGCGAGCAGAAGGCGAAGAACATTGTCTCGAACCAGTTCTTCTTCGATCAGGCCGAGTTGGACTACATCGCCAATCACTACATTTACACCGACCATTCGCAACGCTGGACCATTTCCGGGGGTGGTTCGCTGAAGGTTCCCAACCGTTTCGGCGAATTCCGGCCCAGCTTCGACTTCATCTATGGCGATGGACTGCGTGCGGGCGATCCGCTGGGCGTGGTTCCCAATGGGGGCAAGCAATCGCCCTACCTCCAGGTCAACCTGGGTCTGGCCCAGGTCTTCGGCGAGAACGAGGAAAAGGGCTTCACCCTGCGGTTCGACGTGACCAACCTGTTCGATGCGACCTACCTGATCCACGACGGATCGGGCGTGGGCGCCGGGCAGCCCGAATGGGGGCCGCGCCGCGCCTTCTTCGTCGGGGTGCGCAAGTCGTTCTGATCGCACCCGATCCACTGGCTTGAACCCGCGACAAGCGTCACCATATCGGGGTCATTCCGGCGGTAACACCCCGCCGAGGTGGAACATCCCCATGATCGAAGTGCGTCCCTTTGCCGGGCTCGGCCGGGCCAACCACGGTTGGCTCGATGCCGTGCATCATTTCAGTTTTGCCGACTATCACGAACCCGCGCGGATGGGCTGGGGCCCGATCCGGGTGTGGAACGACGATACCATTGCCCCCAACAGCGGCTTCCCGCCCCACCCCCATCGCGACATGGAAATCATCACCTATGTCCGCTCCGGTGCGATCAGCCACAAGGACAGCCTGGGCAATGCGGGCCGGACCGAGGCAGGCGACGTTCAGGTGATGAGCGCCGGAACCGGAATCCAGCACGCCGAATACAACATGGAAGACGAAACGACGACGCTGTTCCAGATCTGGATCTTGCCCGACCGGGCGGGCGATCCTCCGGCCTGGGGCCAGCGCGCCTTCCCGCGCGGCGAGCGCGCCGGGCGCTGGGAAGTGGTGGCAAGCGGCGATCCCGAAGGCGACAACGCGCTGCCGATCCGCACCAATGCCAAGGTTCTCGCCGCGACCATCCCGGCGGGCCAGACGCTCGAATACGACCTTGATCCGTCGCGCCACGTCTATCTGGTTGCGCCGGTGGGGCGCATCCGGGTCAATGGTCAGGAAGCTCAGCCGCGTGATGGCGTCGCCATCACCGGCGAAAGCCGCTTCACCGTCGAAGCGCTCGACGATGTCGAAGTCGTCATGGTCGACGCTGGCTGATCAGGCGGCGACGCCGGTTGCGCGGGGCAGTCGTTCCTGCGCGCCGGCAAGCCGCTGCATCAGCTTGAGGTCCTGATCGCGCAGGTTCAGCGCGGCATCGGCCCAGTGATCGACGATATCGCGCAGCTCTGACAGCGTGATCTGATCCGCGCGCTTGCTCGCGCGGCGCGCGCCGACCAGTCCGGCGTGGCGCCGTTCAGACCGGTCCATGAAGCTGCGCACCGCCGCCTCGCCCTCGCCCGGTTCGGCAAGCGCGTGAACGATGCCCAAGTCGTACATCTGTTCGGCGGAGAAGATCGCATCACCCATGATCACCCGGTCAGCCATGGCCGAGCCCAGCTTCCGCGTGAGGAAGGCGTGGGCGCCCATGCCCGGAAACAGGCCAAACTTGACCTCGGGCAACCCGAAGGTCGAACCGCGTTCGGCAACGATGTAATCGAACGACAGCAGGGCTTCGAACCCGCCGCCCAGCGCCTGGCCCTGGACCAGTCCGACAGTCAGCATCGGCAGGTCGAGCGAGTGCAGGTTGCGATGGAGGATTTCGACGCAGCGATAGCCATAGGCGGCCAGCCCATCGCGGTTGCCTGCGCGGATCAGCGCGGCGAAAAGCTCAAGATCGCCGCCAAAACAGAACACCCCCGGCGCCCGGCTGCCGAGCACCAGATAGCGCAGCGGAACGTGATCCGGCCCGAAATGCGCGCCAATCAGCCGCTGCCAGTTGACGAAGTCCCCGAGCATCGAAGGGGTGAAGCTGGGCCGCCCGACCGGGCGCATATAGGTCCACAATGCCTGGGCCTGATCGTCATAGAAAACGTCAAGCTCATCCATGCCGAATAGTTCTTCGGGAATGGCCAGCCTCTGCTGTGACTGGGCGAACAATTCTTCCGAATTGTGGTTAAACGGAATGGCGCACTCCGCTTGCGCTTCGGTCGCTTGTTCACGCCCGCCAAGATCGCTCGAAAGTCGATCCATCTGCCCCTCTTTCGCGACCTAAGTATTTGACCGTCCAGATGCTTGGTCAGTCACGCAAGGGAATGCTAAGCTATCGTGGAGTCCTTTGGCAAAGGAAAATTAACAATCCACGATGAACCGAGTCCCATTTCCGGTCACTCGCTGCGCCATTTGAGCAACAGGGTGGCAAGCCCCAATGCAATCACGACGACAGCCAACATCGGCACGATCTGGCGCAAGACCAGCTCCTGCGGCATGGCCTTGAGGAACAGCCCGTGGCAGATCACGAGCATATGACTGAGCGGGTCGCCGCGCGATAAAGGCTGCCGCCAATCGGCCATTGAATCGACC
>JAFEEP010000390.1 GCA_018241045.1 Pseudomonadota bacterium
AACGACCTGCACCCAGTGCGCTTTAGAGCATCAACCAGTCAGATTCACCCATTTTCTTGGTTGCCTTCGTCTAGACTCTGTCGAAAGTTGGCGGAGCTGCTTGGTGAAGTCAATTGCCATTCGTGTCCGGTGCTAACCTGTTTTCCTACACCGCAAAAATCTGCAACATGGCCGGTTTGCCTTGTCCCAAAGGAACCGTCGCTCATGTCCTCGCTCCCCGTCCTGACCACCGCTGATCCCGCCCTCTTCTCCCGTGAGCGGCAGGCGGCCTTCCTCGCCGCGCTGGCGGGGACGGGCAATGTCCGCTCGGCCTCGGCGCGGGCGGGGGTTTCGCATCAGACGGCGTACCGCGCGCGGCTGGCTTCGCCGGGGTTCCGGCGGGCGTGGGATGCGGCCTTGCTCGCGGCGCGGGCGCAGGCGGAGGAGGTGCTGGCGTGCCGCGCGCTCGACGGGTGGGAGGAGGACGTGCTCTATCACGGCGAGGTGGTCGCCACGCGGCGGCGCTATTCGGACCGGTTGCTGCTGGCGCACCTCGCGCGGCTCGACAAGCTGTGCGGCGATGCCGAGGTGGCGGGGTTCGCCGATGCCTTCGACCTGGCGCTGGAGCGCTATGCCGCGGGCGAGGACCGTCCGGCGCTGAAACCGGAAAAGCTGGCGAAAGCGGCGGCCGGGGGGCCGGGAACCCAAGGAAGCGCGGCGGATTTTTCTTCTGGAGAGTGGTCCAGACGGTCCACCGCTTCGTCCCGGCCCCTTCGACAGGCTCAGTGGGAGCGGGATTTGGGAGAAATGGGCAAAGGTGCGGAATTGCTCCGATGCGCCCCGCCGGGTTTGTGAATTGCCGCGGTCCTGCCTATCACCGCCGGCATGGAGCATGCAGGCGATCACGGGGGGGAGAACGAGGCCTATCTCAGGACGCAGCTGATCACCTACATCGGCAACAAGCGCGCGCTGCTGCCATTGATCGAGGCCGGGATCGCTCATGCGAAGGCGGCGCTGGGGCAGGGGCGGATCGACGTGCTCGACCTGTTCTCGGGAACCGGCGTGGTGGCGAGGATGGCCCGGCGCCACGCCCGGCGGCTGGTGTGCAACGACCTTGAACTGTACAGCGCGGTGGCCAACCAGTGCTATCAGGCCAATGCCGCCGAGGTCGATCAGGCGGCGCTGACGGCCGAACTGGCGCGGGTAGCCCGCGCGGTTGAGGACGAGATGGCGCCGGGCTTCATCGCCGAATTATACGCCCCGCAGGACGATGCTGCGATCGTGGCGGGGGAGCGAGTGTTTTATACCCGGCGCAACGCCGTGTTCCTCGACACTTTCTGCCGGGTGCTGGCCGATACGCCCGAGGCGCTACGCCCCTTCGTGCTCGGTCCGGTGCTGGCCCAAGCCTCGGTCCAGGCCAATACCGCCGGGGTATTCAAGGGGTTCTACAAGAATCGCGCCGGAGTGGGGCAATTCGGCGGGAGCGGGGCCAATGCCTTGTCGCGGATCCTGCGACCGATCGCGGTCCAGCCCCCGGTGCTCAGCCGCTTCGCCTGTCAGGTTGAGTTGTACTGCGAGGATGCCAATGCGCTGGCCGCACGGATCGACCCGGTCGACCTGGCCTACTTCGATCCGCCGTACAACCAGCATCCCTATGGCTCGAACTACTTCATGCTCAACCTGCTGTGCGACTATCGCCGCCCCCATCAGATCAGCCGCGTTTCAGGCATTCCGGGGGACTGGAACCGTTCGGCCTACAACAGGCCGCGCGAGGCCGAGGCGGCGCTGCTGGCGGCGCTGCGCGCGGTGCCGGCCAAGTTCGTGCTGCTGTCGTACAATTCGGAGGGCTTCGTACCCCACGAACGCCTGCTCGCTGCATTGCTCGACATCGGCCAGGTCAGCGTGATGGACGCGCGCTACAACACCTTTCGCGGCTGCCGCAACCTGGCGGCGCGCGATCGCCACGTCACCGAATACCTCTACCTGATCGACAAGAGGTAGCGGCGCTACATCGCCGAAATGCCGCCATCGAGCTTGAGTTCGGCGCCGGTCATGAACCGGCTCTCGTCGCTGGCGAGGTAAAGCACGCCATAGGCGATATCGTCAGGGTGTCCGACGCGCTTCAGGGGGATCTGGCGGGCCAGCTTGTCCATGATCACGTCCTTGGGCTTGCCGGTGTTGCCGGCGATGCCGTCAAGGATCGGCGTGTCGACGAAGGTCGGGTGGACCGAATTGCAGCGAACATCCCAGCCCATCTTGGCACAGTAGAGCGCGACCGACTTGGACAGCATCCACACCGCCGCCTTGCTGGCGTTGTAGCCGGGCATGGTGTCGCTGGCGATCAGCCCAGCGATCGAGGAGATGTTGACGATCGATCCGGGCTGCGTGTCCTTCATCACGGCGAGTGCCTTCTGGCAGCCGAGGAACACCGAATCGACATTGACCGCAAAGCCGCGATGCCAATCCTCCAGCGTGCAGTTCTCGATATTGCCCCGCACCCCGATCCCGGCATTGTTGACCAGGATCGACAGCCCGCCAAAAGCATCGCGCGCCAGGTCGATGGCGGCGTCCCACTGTTCGGGGCTGGTGACGTCGAGGTGACAGGCGAGGGCTACGTCCTGCCCCAGCTCGGCGTTGATCGAATGTGCGACCTCGGTTGCCAGATTGTCGTTGATGTCGGCGAGCAGCACGCGTGCGCCCTCGCGGGCCAGCATCCGCGCTTGCGCTGCGCCAAGGCCCTGCGCCGCACCCGTCACGAGGGCCTTCTTGCCCGCAACCCGTCCCGCCATATGCTATCGTCCTTCCATGATCCCTGCGCCGAGCAGCATCAGCAGCCGCACGTCGATACCCAATCCGCGGTCACGCGCTTCCGCGATGAAATCGGCGATTCCCGCAAGGGGAACACGATGGACGGTGATATCCTCGCCGTCCACCCCGCCACCGGAGCCGACCTGTACCAGTTCGTGAGCGCGCAGCAGGGCGAAGCTTTCACTGACCATGCCGGGGGAGGAGTAGAACTCGCCCAGCGCCTCCATCCGACCGGCGCGATAGCCAGTCTCTTCCTCCAGTTCGCGGTTGGCGGCGGCGGTGGCGTCCTCGTCCTCGCCGTGGTCGCCGATCAGCCCGGCGGGCAGTTCGATGCAGGGGCGTCCCAGTGGCACGCGAAACTGCTCAACCAGCAGGACGTGATCTTCGGCGTCGATCGCGAGAATCACCGCCGCCTTGATCCCGCGCCTGCGGCTGACATATTCCCACTTGCCCCTGACCTTCGCGGCGATGAAGTTGCCGGCCCAGACGGTCCGTTCGGTTTCGCTATCCATTTCCGGCGCCTAGACTTCGATAACGCGGTC
>JAFEEP010000391.1 GCA_018241045.1 Pseudomonadota bacterium
CCCGGATGAGCGCCACACCTACGGCTGGCAACGCGCCTCCATTCTCGCCGCCTTCAGCAATGCCATCATCCTCCTTCTGGCGATGGGCGCCCTGGCTTGGGAGGCCATTCAGCGCCTGCAGACTCCCGCCGCGACCGAAGGCATGACGATCATCGCCGTCGCCGCGGTCGGCGTGTTGATCAATGCGCTGACCGCTGCGCTGTTCATGTCCGGCAGCAAGACCGATCTGAACATTCGCGGCGCCTTCCTGCACATGGCGGCCGACGCATTTGTTTCGCTCGGCGTGGTCGCGGCCGGACTGATCTACCTGTGGCAAGGTTGGACCTGGATCGATCCCGCCGTCAGCCTGGCGATCGCGACGGTGATCGTCATCGGCACCTGGGGCCTGCTCAGGCAGTCCATCCACCTGATGTTCGATGGCGTGCCCGACCACATCGACCTGAAGGCAGTCGATCGTTTGCTCGGCGCGCAACAGGGCGTCGCCGGCATTCACGATCTACATGTGTGGGCAATGAGCACGCGGGAGGTGGCGCTGACCGCACACCTGGTGATGCCGGAAGGCCATCCTGGCGATGCCTTCCTCGAAACGCTCTCGGAGCAGCTTCACGAGCAATTCGATATCAGCCACGCCACGCTGCAGATCGAGATCGACCGTTGCGACCATGGATGCCATACGCCAGAGATCCTCGCCTCCGCGTCAGATCCGATGCATCTACGCCAACCTGTTTCCCCAACGCAGCCAAACACTTCGATCCCGATCTGAATCGCAAAGGAGGTCCAAATGTTTCCAACTGCAATCCTTGCGCTTGATGTGTCCGAAGCCCGGCATACCTTGCTCGACTGCACGCCTCAGTTGCTACCGTGGGGCGTGACCAGACTCGTCCTGACCCACGTCATCCAGATCGGCCACACGCCGGCACCCAAATGGGGGCAACAGGAATACATCGGAGGGGATTTTCAGGAGTTGGCCGAACGCTTGCGTGACCGGTTGCCTGGCGTCACGGTGGAGGTGGTCGTTCGCGAGTCTCACCGCCCCTCCGACGAACTGCTGTCGGTCGCGAGAGACTGCGCGGCAGACCTGATCGTGATCGGCTCCCGCAGCCACTCGATGACCAGCTCGCTGTTCCTTGGCAGCTTCGCCCGCGAGGTCATTCGAAGGGCCGATCTGCCGCTGCTCGTGCTCTGGCTTGTTCCGACCTCCTCTCCCGAGCCGGGCTTCCGATCGATGTGCGAAGACATGCTCCGGAAGGTTCTGCTGGCGACCGACTTCTCCCATCACGCGAGTGCGGCGGAACGTGCAGCGGAAGCGCTTGCGCAGACCGGGGCGGTGATCGACTGCCTCCATGTCGTTCAGCCACAGATGCAGGTCACTATCCCGCGCTGGTCCGCAATGGCCCGGGCCGCCTTGAGCGACCTGCTCGACAGCTTGCACCGGGCTGGAAGTCGTGGTGGCAAGGCATTCATCGCGGAAGGCGAGGCTGCCGAAGTGATTGCGCGTACTGCGTCCGAAGGTGACCATTCGATGATCATTCTCGGCAAACACGGGCAAAACTGGATCGAGGGGCGCCTCATCGGGGGTACCGCAGTCCGTGTGAGCGAGACGGCCACCCGCCCCGTGCTGATCGCGCCCTGAAATTCAGCCTATAGGCGCTGCTCGCTGACAAGGATCAAGCCGACTTCGTGCACGAGCGCGCGAATGTCCGCGAGCATGGGATTGACGTCTTCCTGCTGTTCGGAGGTCACTTCGAAGCGCATCCAGGACGGGGCCTTCTGGCGCGCCCCCTTGACGGTTGGCACCTCCAGCACGAGCTTGACGATGTCGAAAGGCCGGTTCTCGATCAGTTGTTCCAGTTTCAGCAGGAACTGCTTGTCGCCGAACTCCCCAGCAATTTCGACGGCGGCCCGGGTGGACACCTGTTGCACGAACTGCTGTGCCGCTTGGCGGGCTTTCTGCATGTCTTCTCGTTCGTGACGCTGCACGGCTTCCTTCTTGACCGTGCGGAAGATCTGCCGCTCGCGCTCGAGCCGCCACACCGCGTCCAGTGGCGGGAAGCTGATTGCGCTGGTCGGACAGATGTTGCCGCAGGTGGTGCAGCCAACGGCGCATTCCATCGGCGCGACCGCGACGGCAACACCCTCGTTCATCTCGAAAACGCCGCGTCCGCAGGTCACGTAGCACAGTTGGCAGCCGATACAGGTCTCACGGTCGACCGCGGGAAACCAGGGCACCTCGTCGCGCGGGATGCCATGCCAGCTCTTCTTGCCTTCAGCCATCGCATTGTCTCCGTTGAATCGAAGGCTGCCAGCCCTCGAGCAGTTGCATGTAGTTGAGGCGGTACCAGGCGTGGGGATCGGGCGTTCGCGACAGGTCCAGCACCCCACGGGCCTCGGCGACCGACGCATAGCCCTTTTCGTCCAGCCATGCGTCGAGTTGAGCAAGGACCGCGGCAACATGGTCCGGCCCCTTTTCGAGCAGCGTTGAGGCGAGCTGAACCACCTGTGCGCCGCACACGACGGCCGCCGCTGCGTCGCGGCCGGAATGAACGCCACCACTACAGGCCAGTTCCACCACCTGCCCGCCCCCTGCCGATCTCGCCAGCAAGGGGGACAACAGGGCGAGTGCCTGCAGGCGCAACGGCAAATCGGCCGGCGTCGACAACATCAGCTCGCGCCGCACTTCGAGCGCGTCGATATCGGGTACCGGCTGGTACAGGCGGTTGAACACCGTCACTCCGCTCACCCCCAGTCCGGCCAGCTTGAGCACGAAGGCAGGCAGGGCCGTGTAGAAGGGGCTGAGCTTTACGCAAACGGGAATCGGCACGGCCCGCACCACCGCCTCGACCAGGGCGAGCTGGCGCGCCTCGACCTGCGCGGCATCCTCGTCGGGGTCCGTCGCGATGTCGTAGAGATTGAGTTCGAGCGCGTCCGCTCCGGCCTGCGCCAGCATGTCGGCAAAGCGGACCCAGCCGCCGGCAGTCGTACCGTTGAGCGAGGCGATGATGGGCACATCCACCTGCTGGCGCAGGTGTTCGAGGGCGAAGACGTAGGCATCGCCATCGAGTGCGGACATGTCGGCATCGGGGAGCACACTGCGGGCCTCGGCGTCGGCATCGCGGCGCATGTCGATGAAGCGGTGCGCGGCCATCTGCTCGTCGACCACCTGCTCCTCGAACAGGGAGTGCATCACCACCGCACCGGCGCCCGCCGCCACCGCGCGCCTTACATCCTGGGGCGCCTTCGACAACGGGCTGGCGGCGAGCACGATCGGGCTCCTTAGCGGCAGCCCCATCCAGACGGTTCCTAGATCAGCCATTCGATTCCTCCTTTGGGAGATGGATGCGCGCAAGCTGCTCGTAAAGCGCCTGGCGCTGATGCACGGCCGCGCGCGCCGCATCGACCAGACGGCGATAGCGCTCGGGCGAACGCAACTCGACCATGCGGAAGCGGGTCTCGTTCTCCATGTAGCGCTCCACGTCGAGTCGTGGCGGGCCCGAATCGAGCACCAGGGGAGCGTCGTCGGCCGTGACGCGCGCCGGGTCGAAGCGGTACAGCGGCCATACGCCACTATCGATCGCCCGTTTCTGCTGTTTGGGCGCGTTGACGAGGTCGTAACCGTGGGCGATGCAGGGGCTGTGCGCGATGATCAGGGATGGGCCGGGATGCTGCTCGGCTTCGAGCATGGCCTTGAGCGTTTGCGCGCTGTGGGACTGGATGCCCACCTGCGCCACGTAGACATGCCCGTAGCCCATCGCCAGCAAGCCGAGATCCTTCTTGCGAGTGGCCTTGCCTGCGGTGGCGAACTTGGCGGCCGCACCGAGTGGCGTAGCCTTCGACTGCTGCCCGCCGGTATTGGAATACACCTCGGTGTCGAGCACCAGGATATTGACCTTGCGCCCGGATGCCAGCACATGGTCCAGGCCGCCATAGCCAATGTCGTAGGCCCAGCCGTCGCCGCCGACGATCCACACGCTGCGCGGGACGAGTACGTCACAGATCTCGAGCAGGGCGCGAGCGGTGTCCGACCCCGTCTGCCGTAGCCAGTCGCGCAGCGAGGCCAACAGCTCACGGCGGGCCGAAATCTCCTTGTCTGAATGCGCCGGGGAGGTCAGCGCCGTGCGCCAGCCTTCAGGAAGGCTTGGCGCAAGCTCGGCCAGCAGGGCGTGCGCCCGCCGCAACTGGCCGTCGACGGCGAGTCGCATGCCCAGACCAAACTCGGCGTTGTCCTCGAACAGCGAGTTCGACCACGCTGGCCCCCTGCCCTCGGCATTCACGGTCCAGGGCGTGGTCGGCAGATTGCCGCCGTAGATCGACGAACAGCCGGTGGCATTGGCGACCAGTAGGCGGTCACCGAAGAGCTGGCTGAGAAGTCGCAAGTAGGGCGTTTCCCCGCAGCCCGCGCAGGCGCCCGAGAACTCGAACAATGGCGTGCGAAATGCGGCGCTGCGCTTGTCGATGGGCAGTTCATCGAGTGCAGCGGGGGGCAAGGTACGGAAGAAGGCGAAGTTCTCGCGCTCACGCTCGCGATGTTCGGCAAGTGACTCGCTCACCAGTGCCTTGCGGCGCGGGTTGCGGCGGTCCTTCGCAGGGCACACCTCGATGCAGAGCCCGCAGCCGGTGCAGTCCTCAGGAGCGACCTGGACGACGTACTCCATACCGGCCAGCGCGGGTTCGAAGGCTTCCGGCAGCGAGCGGAAGCCGGTCGGCGCCCCGTCCAGATGTCGGGGATCGAACACCCGTGTCTGGATCGCAGTGTGCGGGCAGATCATCGAGCAGAAATTGCACTGGACGCACAGCCCCGGCTGCCACACGGGAATGTCGAGCGCGAGGGCGCGTTTGTCGAACCGGCTGGTGCCGTTCGGCCAGGTGCCGTCGGGCGGGAAAGCGCTGACCGGC
>JAFEEP010000392.1 GCA_018241045.1 Pseudomonadota bacterium
AAAAATGACCCCCACGCTCCCTCGCTTCGCATAGTCCGCTGCCCCCCGAGGGGGCCGCTTTTCATCTTGGGGCGGCCCGGCGACGAAAATGGCCCCCACGCTCCCTCGCTTCGCGTAGTCCGCTGCCCCCCAAGGGGGCCGCTTTTCATCTTGGGGCGGCCCGGCGACGAAAAAACCCGCGCAGGCCAGGCCGTCGCGGGTTTTTGTTTCAGGCCGGCAGCAGGCTGCGCGGCGCTGGCAGGCGTTTAGAACGCGTGGCGGATGCCCACTGCAAAGGAGCTGAAGTTGTCGCCGGAGTGGGACACGTTGTAGTTGGCGGCGTTGTCGTTGCTCACGCGGGTGTAGTAGCCATACGCCTTGGTGCGCTTGCTCAGGTTGTAGTTGTAGCCCAGAGTCCACTGGGTGGCAGCGGAATCGTTGAGACGGCTCCAGGAATTGGCGCGACCCACGTTGGCGTGGAACTCGGAGGCGCCCAGCGTGTACATGCCCGACAGGCGGAAGTTGTTGCGCGTGCCAGCACCCAGACCCGCATTCATCTGGTGCTCGTCCTTGTTGCGCTGGTAGTAGCCACCCACGGTGAACTGGCCAAAGGTGTACAGGGCACGCAGAGCGAACTGGTAGTTGCTGTTCACATAGCTGTAGCCGGCGCCCAGGTGCAGCGGGCCCATGTTGTAGTTGGCGGCCAGGTCGTAGCCGTTCTTGTTGCTGTTGGCGGGGTCAGACCGCTCGTGCAGCAGCATGGCTGCGTCCACCGTCACGCCACCCATGTTGGGAGTGCGGTAGCCGATCTTGTTCTTGGTACCCAGGCCGCCGAACCACACGGGATCGTAGTACAGGGCGTCAGCCGAAGAGCCGGTGTCGTGGTTGTGCATGCTGACGTAGTCGGCCGTGGCGTAGTACGACTCGGGCACGAAGTTGCCCAGGCGCAGCATACCGAAGCCGCCCGACAGGTTCACTTCACTCTGGCGACCAAAGTTGATGCCGTTGCCAACGGTGGCCAGACCCGGCCAGCCCGTGCCCGCGCCAGTATCCGAGGCAAAGCCGCTCTCCAGCTGGAACCCGGCCTTCAGGCCGCCGCCGAGGTCTTCCGTACCCTTAATGCCAAAGCGCGAAGCGTTGTTGAAAACGCCGGTCTTGGTAAGGTCGCCATCTTTCTGACGTTCGACCGTGGTATTTACGCGGCCATAGAGGGTGACGCTGCTTTGGGCGAGCGCAGCGGAGGTGCCGACCAGCGCCAGGGCGGCGAGCAGCAAACGATTGGCTTTGTGCATAGGTTCTCCTTGAATGCTTGTGTCTATCAGGGGTAGCAGGCACCGCCACGCGGCCTGCATGAGGCCGGTGAGCGCCTTGTGCCTCTACGGCTGCAATTTTAGGAGCGAGGCTCCTGGTCGCCGTGCAATTGGTTTGCAATCTGACGTTTAAACGCAACAGTCCCGCCGGAGCGGGCTGTTGCGGCGGAAGGCCCGGTGCGGCCCTCAGTCGTTGGCGTAGATGTCCACGTCCTTGGTCTCGCGCAGGAACAGCATGCCGATGACCACGGTCATGCCGGCGATGATGATCGGGTACCACAGGCCGTTGTACATGTTGCCGGTCTGCGCCACGATGGCGAACGACATGGTGGGCAGCAGGCCGCCGAACCAGCCGTTGCCGATGTGATACGGCAGGCTCATCGAGGTGTAGCGGATGCGCGTGGGGAACAGTTCCACCAGCATGGCGGCGATGGGGCCGTAGACCATGGTCACCAGGATCACCAGGTAGGTCAGGATGATGATCATCATCGGCTTGTTCATCTTCGCCGGGTCGGCCTTGGCGGGGTAGCCATCGGCCTTCAGGGTGTCGGCCACGGCCTTCTTGAAGGCGGCATCCTTGGCCTTGGCCTCATCGGCGGGAATGCCCTTGCTGCTATAGCTGGGGATCGTGGCCTCGCCGATCTTGATGACGGCGGGCGTGCCGGCGGGAGCGGCTTCGTTCTCATAGCTCACCGATCCGGCGGCCAGCACCTGCTTGGCGATGTCGCAGGAGCTGGTGAACTTCGCCGTGCCCGTGGGATTGAACTGGAACGAGCATTCGGCCGGGTCGGCCACGATGACGACCTTGTTGTTCGCCTGGGCCTGGGCCAGATCCGGGTTGGCTGCCACGGTCAGCGCCTTGAACGCCGGGAAATAGGTCACGATGGCCAGCGCGCAGCCGAGCAGGATGATGGTCTTGCGGCCAATCCGGTCGGACAGCGAGCCGAACACCAGGAAGAAGGGCGTGCCGATCAGCAGCGCGGCGGCAATCATCAGGTTCGCCGTGACGGCGTCCACCTTGAGCTGCTGGGTCAGGAAGAACAGCGCGTAGAACTGGCCCGTGTACCAGACCACGGCCTGGCCGGCGGTCAGGCCAAAGAGCGCGATGAGCACGATCTTCAGGTTCTTCCACTGGCCAAAGGACTCCGCCAGCGGCGCCTTGGAGGTCTTGCCCTCGGCCTTCATCTTGCGGAAGGCGGGCGACTCGGACAGCTGCATGCGGATCCACACCGACACCGCCAGCAGCAGGATGGACACCAGGAAGGGAATGCGCCAGCCCCAGTCG
>JAFEEP010000393.1 GCA_018241045.1 Pseudomonadota bacterium
CGACAGTGTTCCGGTCGGTTGGTATCGCATCGAACCTGTCGGCTCGCCGTCACGCCCTTTGCCCGTGGACAGCATCTTGCTGGCCCGGCTTCCGGCTCACGTGGCCGCGCTCGCTGCGCAGCGCGGCTACCTGCCATCGCACATCCCGTTGCTCAAACGTGTGGGCGCAATCGCGCCGCAACACGTCTGCATCGTGGAGGGCATCGTGCGCATCGACGGCGTGCCTGCGGCCGCCGCGCTACCTGCAGACCGCAGGGGCCGACCGCTGTCATCCTGGCCGGACTGCCGGCGTCTTCATCCCGGTGAACTGTTCCTGTTGAGCACGACCAACCCAGCGTCGTTCGACAGTCGCTACTTCGGACCGATCCAAGCATCCGCCGTGATCGGTATCGCGCAGCCGATTTACCTGGAGAAGTGACCATGACTTTGCCCGACTCTCGGCCTCTGTGTCGTATTGTCCGTCGTCCTGCCTGCATCACATCGCACGCTCTGCCGCACGCCATTGACGTGCTATCAGGCGTGTCGCTATGCGTGCATTCGGTGCGCCATGGTGCGTGCAGCGAATGCACATCCGTGCCGCACCTCGCACGGCATCCGCTGCGGCATTTGATGCGCAACAGCGTGCATTCCAACGTGCAGACCGCTTGCCCCGAACGCGCCATGCCTACGGCATGGCTGGCGTTCGCCGGCTGGCCGGCTGCGCTCTGCGCAGCGCCGCCGGGGCATCGCATCCCCGTGCCGTCAGGCCGGGGAAAGATGCAGGGCAAGATTGAAGGGTGCGGCACCAAGGTGCGCACAAAGCCAGTCTGCACGTGGGGTTGGCGCGGCACGCGCTATTTGCCGGCACCGTGCCGCGAGTTGGTCCAAAGCCTTGTCGGCCTTGGTGAAACCGCGTGCATGCCACGTTCTTACCCGCTGGCCTGCGCTGGAGCCACGCCATGAGCAGGCGTGTCAGCTCTGACGGCGAAGACCGTTTCCGCATCCGTCCCGGCAAGCCGAAGCAGCGCGGTGATGCCTTTGTTTCGCAGGTGCTACGCCAAGCCACCAAGGCGGCGAACGCCACCGGCGGCAAGCGGGGGAAGACGCCCGGCTCACGGCTCGGACGCGGGCATGTGGCGGCGCGCTTCACTGGCCAGTCGCTATCTGCGTCGTCCCGGCGCGCCACGGTCAAGGTGCGGCTGGTGTATCTCAAGCAGGCCGGCGCGCGCTCGACCATCACCCACCTGCGCTACATCGAGCGCGAAGGTGTGGGCCGCGAGCAGGACACCGGTAAGGCGTATGGTCCGATGACAGACGAGGCTGATACCGCTGCCTTCGAAGAACGCGGGCGGGAAGACCGTCATCAGTTCCGACTGATCGTCTCGCCCGAGGATGCCGAGCAGCTCGACGACTTGCGCACCTACACCCGCCATCTAATGGGCCGCATGGAAGCCGACCTGGGCACGCGCCTGGATTGGGTGGCGGTGAACCACTGGAACACCGACAACCCGCACACCCATGTCGTGCTGCGTGGCAAGGACGACACCGGAAAAGACCTCATCATCTCGCAGCAATACATCACCCAGAGCATGCGCGAACGCGCCGCTGAACTCGCCACCGAATGGTTGGGACCGCGCACCGAACTGGAGATCCAGAGCACCATGCAGCGCGAAGTAGAGCAGGAGCGCTGGACTGGATTGGATCGCACCTTGCAGCGCGAGGCCGTGGATGGCTTGGTTCGTTCCGAGCGCTTCAACGAACCCCGCCTGCAACGCCAGCGCCTTCTGCTGGTCGGGCGCCTACAACGGTTGCAGCGCATGGGACTGGCAACCGAGCAACCGCCCGGCGCGTGGGCGGTTCATGCCAACGCCGAGCCGACCCTGCGGGCGATGGGCGAACGCGGCGACATCATCCGCACAATGCAGCGAGCCATGAGCGGCAAACAGCGCGAACTGGCGGTGTTCCAACCCGGTGAAGATAGCCGCGTCATCGTCGGTCGCGTGTCCGGCAAGGGACTGGCCGACGAGTTGTACGACAAAGGCTATCTGATCGTCGATGGCACAGACGGCAAGGCCCACTATGTCGCGCTGCCGCCCAGGACGGAGTTGGAGCAGTACCCGACTGGTGCGGTCGTGGAGGTGAAGGGATCGGCCGCCGTGCGCGCGGCGGACAAGACCATCGCCGCGCTGGCCGTCGATGGCATCTACCGTCCCGACCATCATCTGGCGGTCGCCAGGACCCAGTCGCATACGGATCGCGATCCGCACGCAGTGGTTGAAGCCCATGTCCGAAGGCTGGAAGCCTTGCGCCGCACCGGCATCGTGGAGCGCGTTGCCGAAGGCGTCTGGCAGGTGCCCACCGATCTGGCGGAACGGGGGCGCCAGCACGACGCGCAGCGCCTGGGCGGTGGCGTAGCAGTGGAACTGAAATCGCACCTCCCCATCGAGCGGCAGGCCCGCGTGATCGGGGCCACATGGCTCGACCAGCAGTTGATCGGTGGCGGCAAGGGACTGGGCGATATGGGCTTCGGCAGTGAGGTCAAGGATGCGCTGCAACAGCGTGCCGACTTCCTGGCCGAACGGGGGCTGGCCGAGAAACGCGGCCAGCGTGTGATCCTGGCCCGCAACCTGTTGGGCACCCTGCGCAACCGGGAACTGGCGCAGGTGGCCAAGGACATGACAGCAGAAACCGGCCTGGAGCATCGCCCGGTGGGCGACGGCCAGCGCGTGGTGGGCATCTATCGACGCAATGTCATGCTCGCCAGCGGGCGCTACGCGATGCTTGATGACGGGCTAGGCTTCAGTCTGGTGCCGTGGAAACCAGTGGTTGAACAGCGGCTGGGGCAGCAGATCGCCGCGACGGTGCGCGGCAGCGGGGTATCGTGGGATGTGGGGCGACAGCGCGGACCGACTGTCAGCTGACCTATTCTTGAAAATTCAAAGCTAGCTCGACTGGTTCCGACAAGCTATAGTTGAATATTTGATTCAATCTCAAAGGCAAGCTCGTGGGAGACAGTAAGTCCGCAGATCGCTAAGCCGCAACAACCCTTGTCGTTGTTGCGGCGATCAATGCTGATCCAGTGATTCACTAAAAAGGCAGATCGCCGCCAGATTTTTTCATCTGTGCGGATGCTTTGCCATGCCTAATAAATCGACGCCCCTTTGGGCGTATTCCCTGCCGTCGGCGCTCTTGCTGATGGCCCCCTTCGATCTTCTCTCCTCGCTAGCCATGGACGTGTATCTACCGGTCATTCCGGAGATGCCGGTGGCACTTGGCACTTCACCCGCCATTGTCCAGCTCACGCTAAGCGTGTACATGATCGTGCTCGGTCTAGGACAGATTCTCTTCGGTCCTATGTCTGATCGCATTGGCCGGCGACCAGTTGTTTTGGGTGGGGCATTTCTCTTTGCCGCCTCATCCTTTGCCCTGGCGATGACCAGTAGCGGGCCACTATTCGTCGCGCTGCGGGTCCTGCAAGCGCTCGGTGCATCGGCTACGCTCGTTGCGACTTTCGCGACTGTCCGCGATGTCTACGCCGATAGCCCAGAGAGCAGCGTGATCTACAGTCTCTTTGGTTCAATGCTGGCCTTCGTACCTGCGCTCGGCCCCATACTCGGCGCAGTCGTCGCAGTTGGATTTGGGTGGCGGGCGATTTTCGTGGTGCTTGGCGTCCTGGGATTGCTCGCCTTCGGCCACGCGCTGCCTAAATGGCACGAAACACGTCCGCGTCTGAGAAGTAGAGAAAACCCCGTCCTTCGCTCAATCCTTGGAAGCTCATCCTTCTGGATCTACACGCTCGGCTTCAGCACGGCAATGGGAGCGTTCTTCGTCTTCTTCTCCACCGCCCCGCGAGTTTTGATTGAACGTCTGGGCCTCTCCCAAATAGCGTTCAGCGCCATCTTCTCCACGGTTGCTTTCGTCATGATCGTGACGACGCGCTTCGCGAGGAGTTTCGTGTCGCGCTGGGGAATTGAAGGCAGCCTCATACGAGGGTTGTTCGTCATTCTGATGGGTGCCTGCGTCCTGGCAGGATGCACTCTTGCGACGGATCCCTCCGTTCTGACGTTTGTACTTCCTATGTGGCTGATCGCCGTCGGCATGGTGTTCGTGGTATCGGTCACCGCCAATGGCGCGTTGCAGGATTTCAGTAACGCCGCCGGCACAGCCGTGGCGCTCTACTACTGCATTCAAAGCCTGATCGTTGGAGGCTTGGGCACGACAGTGATCGTGGCGCTTCCCGGCGATAGCGCGTGGCCGTTGATAGCGTACTGCCTGACATTGGTAGTCGTAACTTTCCTTGCGATAGCAATCAACCGATTGGTGAGGCGCTAGCCCGGTGCTCTGAGCATCGAAATGCAGACCGATTTCGTGACCTGAGCATCTACGCGCAGGACTTATCGACAAAGCGATGGCTACTGCCCGCTGGACTGCTTGAAGATTCTGGCGCCAGTGGCTCATCTGCGAGAGGAAAGTAATATGGACCTCAGGCATCTCCGATACTTCGTCGCTGTCGCCGAAGAACTCCACTTCGCTCGCGCAGCCGAGCGCCTGCACATCGAGCAGTCACCGCTGTCGCGTGCTATCAGGGAACTGGAGCAGCACCTTGGTGTTCGGTTGTTCGAGCGAACAACACGACGCACTTGCTTGACATGGGCTGGCAAGGTTTTCCTGGACGAAGCCCTTCGCATCTTCGCTTGCATTGACCAAGCCAAGGCCAGCGTGAAAACAGCAGCCACCGGCTACCACGGCCGGCTGCGCATCGCGGTTTCTGACGGCATCGCCCAGCCACATATTTCAGCTCTGCTTGCGCAGTGCCGAACGGAAGAACCGGAGGTGGAGATTCGGCTGTCCGAGGTTCCCCTGGCGCAGCAAATCAAGGGGCTGAACAGTGACCTATTCGATGCCGGGTTCGCACAGTCAAATGAAGTGGGCGAAGGCATCCTCGCCGAGGCAGTCTGGAGCGATGCTTTAGTAGTCACCGTACCGGCACGCCACCCGATCCTGGCACACAGGCGCATCCCGCTGGACGAAGTGCTGCGCTATCCGCTGGTTCTATGCCACCCGGATAGCTGCGAGGGCTTTTGGACACAACTCAAGCGAGTGCTTCGCACTGGAGACACCAAGCTCATCGTCGCGGATCGCGTGCCGACACTGGATCTGATGATGACGTTGGTCGCAGCAGGCTACGGGCTGGGTTTCGCCACGGAGGCGCACATTGCGGGTGCCCGCAATCCCGACGTGATCGCCCGGCCGCTGGCCGGGCGATCACCGATGCTGACCACCTACCTGCTGCGGCGGGACAGCGAACCCTCAGAGCAACTGCGCCGGTTCATCGACAGGGTGAACCCCTCTTTCGGTCCCACCGCCAGTTCCATCAATCAACGAGGCGTCATGCCATGAAGACGATTCCTGTATTGACACTTGCCATACTGTTGACGGCGTGCGGCCAGTCCGCACCAACCGAGACGGTCGAATCACTGACTGCCAACCCTGAACGACTGAAGGAGTTGCGCAAGCGTTGCAAGGCTGACCGTGCCACCATGGGTGACACGTTGTGCAATGCAGTGGCCGAGGCCACGCGCAAACGTTTCTATGGCGATGGCAACGTGCCCTATACGCCACAGAAAGAGCCACCGAAATTCTAATTTTTGGCGCATCACCAAGAAATCATCCGCCCAATCACCCTACACGCTGCAACGCGCGCACGCTTGCGGCATTTTTCTTCGCTTCGCTCCAGCAAGCAATCTGTCTTTTTCTTCTTCAATTGTGCCGATAACAGTCTTTGACCGGCACTGACACGACACCGAACCTCACGTCTACGGCACGCCTTTGTGCGCGCAACGTGCAGGAGCGATTCGGAGGTCGAGATGCAAGGGACCAGTGTTCTGTTCGGTCAGGTGATGACGGTGTTCGGCATCGTCATCGCCGGCGTGTGGGGTGCCACGCAGTGGACGGCCGCAGCCCTGGGTTATCAGCTACGCCTTGGCTCGCCCTGGTTCGACTTCTTAGGCACGCCGGTCTACCACCCATGGCGGCTGTTCGAGTGGTGGTTCTTCTTCGATGCCTACGCGCCGAAGATCTTCGACATCGGTGGTGCCATCGCGGGCGGCAGTGGCCTCGTTGCGGTGGTCGTCGCCATCGGCATGTCGATCTGGCGCTCTCGGCAATCGAAGCTGGTCACGACCTATGGCTCCGCGCGATGGGCTGATGCCGCTGAGATTCGCAAGGCCGGACTGACCAACCCAGCCGGTGTCTTCCTCGGTCTGCATGAAGACCAGTATCTGCGCCACGAAGGGCCGGAACACGTCCTGACCTTCGCGCCCACGCGCTCGGGCAAGGGCGTGGGCCTGGTGGTGCCGACGCTGCTGTCCTGGCCTGCATCCGCCGTGATCCACGACATCAAAGGCGAGAACTGGAACATCACGGCGGGCTGGCGCTCACGCTTCTCACACTGCCTGCTGTTCAACCCCACCGATACGAAATCGGCAGCCTACAACCCCCTGCTGGAAGTTCGGCGCGGCGCGCATGAGGTGCGCGACGTTCAGAACATCGCCGACATCCTGGTCGACCCCGAAGGCGCACTGGAGAAGCGCAATCACTGGGAGAAGACTTCGCACGCGCTGCTGGTCGGCGCGATCCTGCATGTGCTCTATGCGGGCGAAGACAAGACGCTGCGCGGCGTCGCCAACTTCCTGTCCGATCCGGCGTGCCCGTTCGAGCTGACGTTGCATCGAATGATGACGACCAAGCACTTGGGC
>JAFEEP010000394.1 GCA_018241045.1 Pseudomonadota bacterium
AAGGAACGCCTCGCGGCGCGGTGCTGATCTGGCCGACTATCATGAATGTTACCCCGGCAATCGAACGGCGCGCCGAAATGCTCGCCGACCGAGGCTATCTGGCGCTGATCGGTGATTTCTACGGCGCGCCGGCGGCCGACATGGAGCAGGCGCGCGCCCTGGCCGAGGACCTTCGCGGCGACACCGATGGCCTGCGCGCGCGACTTCGCGCCGCACTCGACGCACTGACCGCCGTGCCCGAGGCCAGCGGACAGCCGCTGGCCGTGATCGGCTATTGCATGGGCGGAATGGCCGCACTGGAAATGGCCCGCGACGGCGCGAACGTTCGTGCCTGCGTCAGCTTTCACGGCGTCTTTGCCACCGCGCGTCCCGCCGCACCGGGAGCGGTAAAGGCGCGCATCCTGGTGTGCCACGGCGATGCCGACCCGCTGGCACCGCGCGAACAAGTTCTCGGCTTGTGGCAGGAACTCGATTCCGCCGGGGCGAACTGGCACTTTCACTCCTACAGCGGGGTACGCCACGGCTTCACCGATCCGGGCAGCGACGCGCGCGGACTTCCCGCGATCGCCTATGATGCCAGCGCCGACCGGCAAAGCTGGGCCGCCATGATGAGCCTGTTCGACGAAGTCATGACCTAACCGGCGAGGAACGCCGCCACCGTCTCCAGCACGACCTCGGGCTGCTCACGGTGTGGCAGGTGCCCGACACCATCGAAGATCACCTCGCGCCCACCGGCTGCGGCATTTTTCACCAGGCGTCGCGGGTGCGCAAGCGAGCCGTATTCGTCCTCGCTGCCGTGCATGGCGAGCAAGGGGCAGCGCAGTCGCTCGAGCATCGCGTCCTGGCTCCAATCGGCAAACCACGGCGCCTGCCAGGTGTCGATCCACGCCGACAGCACCCATGCCGCCTTGTCCCCATGATAGCGCGCGAGCCGCGCAACCTGATCGGGATCGGCAAAGGCCTGCGCCGCCTCGCGGATGCCACGCAGCGTGCGATCCTCGACAAAGGCCTGTGAGGATTCGGTGATGACCGCGCGACAACGATCGGCGAGCATCGCCGCGGTCGCCACCGCCATCGCCCCGCCGACGCTGTGCCCGAAAGACACCAGTTGCGACAGGCCAAGTTGTTCGATCAATGCGGGAACCGAAACGTGCGCCTCATCGACGATGAAATCGGCGGTCAACGCCGCACCGGCCGGGTCGGACTGCCCGAACCCCAGTCGATCATAGGCGACAACCGCCATTCCGGTGCGCTTGGCGAGCATCTCGGGAAAGCTGCGCCACAGATCGACGCTACCGAGCGAATCGTGGAACAGCACGATCGTCGGCGCGTCGACCGATACCTGATCCGAGGTCCATCGCCGTGCGAACAGGCTGCCGCCCGGCGTTGCGATCCGATGTTCGGTAACCGTCACGCCCGACACGATTGGATCAGGCCGTGGCGAACATCTCTACCGGCAGCGCCATGACCGCCTCGGCCCCGCCCTCGATCTTGCGGCGCAGCGCACCGGAATCGGGGGTGAAACGCTCAGCGAAATAGCGCGCGGTGGTCAACTTGGCTTCGTAGAACGCCTTGTCGCCGGTTCCCGCGGCCAGCGCTGCCACGGCAACCTCGCCCATCCGCAGCCACATCAGGCCGAGCGCGACGATGCCCATCATGTGCATATAGTGATGCGCGCCAGCGCCGACGTTGTTTGGGTTGGCCATGCCATTCTGCATGAACCACATGGTCGCGGCCTTGAGTTCGCCATTGGCCTTCTCCACCTTTTCAGCGAGCGCGGCGAGTTCGGGCTTGGTCTTGGCGGCAGCACATTCGGCATCGACCAGCGCGAACAGCGCCTGGACCGCGCGTCCACCGTTCTGGGCAAGCTTGCGCCCGACCAGATCCATCGCCTGGACGCCATTGGCGCCCTCATAGATCTGGGTGATGCGGCAGTCGCGGACGAACTGACTCATCCCCCATTCCTCGATGTAGCCGTGCCCGCCGAAGACCTGCTGCATGTTGACACAGGTGTCGAAACCCTTGTCGGTGCCATAGCCCTTGATCACGGGGGTCAGCAGGCTGATCAGATCGTCCGCCATCTGGCGGTCTGCCTCACTGGCCGCCTTGTGCGTCAAGTCGACCTGCAGGGCGCCCCACAGGCACAGCGCGCGCATTCCTTCGGTAAAGGCCTTGGCATCCATCAGCATCCGGCGCACGTCGGGATGGACGAACAGTGTGTCGGCCTTTTCCGCCGGATCGGCCGGGCCGGTCAGGGCGCGGCCCTGGCGGCGTTCCTGCGCATACTTGACCGCGTTCTGATAGGCGACCTCGGCCTGGGCGAGACCCTGGATGCCCACGCCGAGCCGAGCCGCGTTCATCATGATGAACATCGCGGCCAGGCCCTTGTTCTCCTCACCGACCATCCAGCCGGTCGCGCCGTCATAGTTCATCACGCAGGTCGCGTTGCCGTGGATGCCCATCTTATGTTCAAGGCTGCCGCACGACACCGCGTTGCGCGCGCCGAGCGAACCATCGTCGTTCACCAGCACCTTGGGAACGATGAACAGCGAAATGCCCTTGGTGCTGTCCGGTGCATCAGGTGTCTTGGCAAGAACCAGATGGATGATGTTGTCGGTAAAGTCATTTTCACCGGCCGAGATGAAAATTTTGGTTCCGGTTATGGCGTAGGAACCATCGGCATTGGGCACCGCGCGGGTGCGAATCAGGCCCAGGTCGGTTCCGCTGTGCGGCTCGGTCAGGTTCATCGTGCCGAGCCATTCGTTGGCGATCATCTTGGGCGCAAACTTGGCCTGCTGCTCGGGCGAACCCTTGGCAAGGATCGCCGACACCGCACCGTTCGTCAGCCCCGGATACATCCCCCAAGCCTGGTTGGCGCTCGAGACGAACTCTTCCATCGCGAAGCCGACCACGTGCGGCAACCCCTGCCCGCCAAACTCTTCCGGCGCGGAAAGCGTGCTCCACCCCGCTTCGCGGAACTGGGCGTGGGCCTCCTTGAAGCCAGTGGGTGTGGTCACGCTGGCATCGGCGTTGCGCGTGCAGCCCTGCTGGTCGCCGCTCAGGTTAAGCGGAGCAAGAACTTCTGCCGCGAACTTGCCGCCTTCCTCGATCACCGCATCGACCATGTCGGCGCTGGCATTCTCGAACCCGGGCAGGTTCGCATAGCCTTCGATCTTCAACACCTCGTTGATGACAAAGCGGGTATCGCGGGTCGGAGCCTTGAAAACGGGCATTGAAACGGTTCCTGTAGCAGAAGAAAGGGGGTTGTCAGGCTTTGAACAGCGCGGGAT
>JAFEEP010000395.1 GCA_018241045.1 Pseudomonadota bacterium
AACCCAGGCCTATTACGGCCCGCGCAACGCCGGGCACTTCGGGTTGGCGCTCGGCTCCTATGCCCATTTTACCTCGCCGATCCGCCGCTATGCCGATCTGTTGGTCCACCGCGCGCTGGTCGATGCCTATGGGCTTGAGCAACCCAAGCCGAAAGACGACTTGTCGCCGACTACCGGCCTGTCCGATCGCGACAGGGCCGATCTGACGCGGGTCAGCGAGGCGATCAGCAGCGCCGAACGCCGGGCGATGGAGGCCGAGCGCGAGACTATCGACCGCTACGTCGCCGCCTGGCTGGCAAGCCGGGTGGGCGAAGTGTTCGAAACGCGGATCACCGGAGTCCAGCGCTTCGGCCTGTTCGCCACGATCATCGGGCTTGGCGGCGACGGGCTGGTACCGGTTTCCGTGTTGGGCGACGAACGCTTCATCCACGACGAGAAGGCCCAGGTCCTCGAAGGCGAGCAGAGCGGCACCCGTTATGCCTTGGGCCAGCGGCTGCGGCTCAAGCTGGCCGAGGCCAATCCGCTGACCGGCGCGTTGAAGTTTGAACCCGAAGACGGGGCGGGCACCCGGATCGAACCGCGCGGAAAGCCGCTGCCGTTCAGGAAAAAAGGCGGGCACATGACCGGACGACGGGGTCGCCCCGGCAACATCCGCCACCAGGGCAAGCGGCGCTGATCAGCCCAGCTTGTCGAGCGCGTCGTCGTCCAGCCCGCCGGGAATGACATAGACGGGGCAAGGCAGGTGTCCGGCCATTCCGGTAAAATAGGACACCAGCGGTCCCGGCCCGCCGCCCGTCGCTGCGCCAAGAACCAGCGCTGAAACTTCGGGATGTTCGGCCAGGTATTCGCGGATCACCTGTTCGCCGCTCCCGGTCTTGACCGAAATCGCGGGCATCTGCCCGCCCTGACTGAGCAGGGCCCCGGCGGCGGTGGTGACCAGCGCCTCAGCCCGCGCGCGCGCCTCTTCCTCGATCGTCGCCTGAATGCCGCCGAAGGCGACGAAAGGCTGACGCGGGACGAGAGCAAGCAGGTGGACGAGGCCGTCGGTGCGCGCGGCACGGCGCGAGGCAAAGCGTAGCGCGGTTGCCGCCTCGTCGGTTTCGTCCATGATTACCAGATAGACCCGCATCGACCCTTATTCCCCCATTGGCATCGACATATCCGATACAAACGTATTCGAAGCAAGGACCTTGCCGAACGGCCCGGATTTGGCCAAGGACGTAGCGTAACCACCGCCCCGAGAGAGGACCGGACCGACCCATGCCGATCGAGATCAAGATGCCTGCACTCTCCCCCACGATGGAAGAAGGGACGCTGGCCAAATGGCTGGTCAAGGTGGGCGACACGGTGTCGTCCGGCGACATCATGGCCGAAATCGAAACCGACAAGGCTACGATGGAGTTCGAAGCCGTCGATGAAGGCGTGATCACCGCAATCGCGGTCCCCGAAGGGAGCGAGGGCGTGAAGGTCGGCACGGTGATCGCCACCCTGGTTGGCGAGGACGAGGATGCCAGCACCGCGCCTGCACCCAAGGCGGCGGCTGCGCCGGCCAAGCCCGCTCCCGCCGCTGCCAGCGCTCCGGCACCCACGCCTCAAAGCCGCCCGATGGCCAAGCCTGCCGCCAGCGGCGATCGCATCATTGCTTCTCCGCTGGCCAAGCGGATCGCGGCTGGCAAGGGAATCGACCTCAAGGCGGTTCAGGGAAGCGGCCCGCACGGGCGGATCGTCAAGGCCGACGTTGACGCGGCCAGCCCCGGCGCTGCAGCGCAGATTGTCACGGCAGCTCCCGCAACAACTTCGGCCCCGGCCGCTGCGGTGCCGGACTTCGGCATCCCCTACGAGGCCGAAAAGCTCAACAACGTCCGCAAGACCATCGCCCGCCGCCTGACCGAGGCGAAGCAGACCATTCCGCACATCTACCTTACCGTCGACGTGCGGCTCGATGCCCTGCTCAAGCTGCGGGGCGAGCTTAACAAGGCGCTTGAAGCTGATGGGGTAAAGCTTTCGGTCAACGATCTTCTGATCAAGGCGCTGGGCAAGGCGCTGCTGCGCGTGCCCAAGTGCAACGTCAGCTTTGCCGGTGACGAATTACGCAAGTATTCGCGCGCTGACGTCTCGGTCGCGGTGGCGGCGCCGTCGGGCCTGATCACCCCGATCATCGTCGACGCCGCGGCCAAGGGCGTCGCGCAGATCAGTACCGAGATGAAGGCGCTGGCCGACAAGGCGCGCGAGGGCAAGCTGATGCCGCATGAATACCAGGGCGGCACCGCCAGCCTGTCCAACCTCGGGATGTTCGGGATCAAGCAGTTCGAAGCGGTGATCAACCCGCCCCAGGCGATGATCATGGCGGTCGGCGCGGGCGAGCAGCGCCCCTATGTGGTTGATGGTGCGCTCGCCGTTGCCACGGTGATGAGCGCCACCGGCAGCTTCGATCACCGCGCGATCGATGGGGCGGACGGCGCGCAATTGATGCAGGCGTTCAAGGATCTGGTCGAAAAGCCGCTCGGCCTGGTGGCCTGATCCGGCGATGAGCGAAGCGCTGGTCATTCGCGTCACCGCCATGCCCACCGACCTCAACCCCTATGGGGGCGTGTTCGGCGGCTGGCTGATGAGCCAACTCGCACTTGGGGCAGGTTCGCTCGCCTCGCGGATCGGACAAGGCAAGGCG
>JAFEEP010000396.1 GCA_018241045.1 Pseudomonadota bacterium
AACGAACCGGCAGGGGAGAGCGTGTCATGACACCGCGCTTTCCCCGTACAGAAGCCCTGATCCCCGACGACGTTCTGGCCAAGCTGGTCGAGAACGGCCGCACCAGCGAGGAACGTGACGGCTTCGATCCGTTCCCGGTCGTGAAGCTGTTCACGCCCGATGCAGGAGCGACATGGCTCATCACCGAAGCCTATCCCGAAGCCTCTGACGTTCGGCTGTTCGGGTTGTGCGACCTTGGCATGGGCTGTCCCGAACTCGGCTACGCGATGCTATCTGAGATTGAAGACGTTCGCGGCAAGCTCGGCCTGCCCGTGGAACGCGACCTCCATTTCAAGGCAGAACACCGGCTCAGCACCTACGCCGCGAACGCTCGCCGCGCCGGGATGATCGTCGCCTGAAACTGCGATCCGGCGCGTCGTCGCGCGCCGGATCGCCATCATCGAGCAGGGAGGCGCGCATGATCGCACTGATCGTCGTCACCATCATGCTGATCGGCATGATGTGCGTCCTCGCCTACACGTTGGCGATTTACGCGCTGCCGTTCATGCTGGCGCTTGCCGCCGCACGCTTTGCCTATGGCACCGGCGCGGGATGGATCGGAGCCGGAATCGTCGGCCTTGTCGCTGGCGCGGCATCGTTCGGCATTCTGACGGTTCTGTTTGCGACATTGCGCACGCCGATCCTGCGGATCGCACTGGCGCTCATATTCGCCGCGCCTGCCGCCGTGGCGGGCTACGCGCTCGTGCATGGCGTCACCGCCGAGGCGGTGCCGTCGCCCGTCTGGCGGCAAATCTTCTGTCTTGCAGGCGGCGCGCTGGTTGGCGCTGCCGCCGCGATGCGGCTGGGCTTCGGCCGCCTCGCAAAGCTGACCCGCATTTCTGACCGGCACGGCTACCGGCGCACCGAATATTCCGTGCCACCCTTGAGCGGGATCAGCATGGAATCGAAACCGTTGGCGCGATCGCGCATATAGGCGAGATAGTCTCTGAAGTTGCCTCGCAAGCCGCCGACATCGTCGGTCAGCACCACGCCGCCGGGACGAATGCGCGGCGTCAGCAGCTTCACAACGTCGAGTGCCCGCATCGGAAAGCCATCGTTGAGCACGAAGTCGATATCCGTTGGATCGGTCGCGAGGCTTTCCAGCACGTCGCCCTCGCGCACGTCGATCAGATCGGCAAGACCCGCTTCCTCGAAATTCCGGCGCGCGACGCGTGCCTTGTCGGGCACGATCTCCGTCGTCACGACACGACCGCCGCCATTGGCGCGCACGGCCGCGGCGAGCCACAGCGTCGACAGTCCGAAGGACGTGCCGAACTCGACCACGGTGCGCGCGCGGAGCGCACGCGCCGTCAGATAAGCAAATGCGCCCTGGGCTTCGATGATGGCAATGTATTTGTCGGCATAGAATCCGGCCATCTCGCTTTCCGCGAAGGGAATGAAGCGCCGACGCACATAAGACAAAACGTGCGGCAGGAAGTGACGAATGATCGAGAGGTGCTGACGGTTGGCCTCACCGTGGAGTCGTCGCAGCACCGTTGCGATGCGAGCGTCCTCAAGGACGGCGAACGGATCATCACGGATGGGAGTCGTCATCTGCAGGCCCAACATCGTAAGCGGTTCGATGAGCGTCGTTGCTCCGCGTCATCATAACGACGAGGGATCGCCATTTCTTCCTCTGTAGTTCAGAACGTCTCTTGGGAAGGTTTGGGCGTCGCCCTTCGGGCCGGGCTCTACGCGCCGCCTGCGGCGGCTTCCGAAGCCCCTGACGGGTCTTCGCCTTCGGTGACGATCCCCTGACGCGAAGAATGGCGGCGGCGGACCTTTCGCCGACGCCCCGGTTTGCCGGGGCTTTGCTTTGGCCGGAATCACTCGGCGCGAATTTGTCGGATGCAGATGAAGCGATCTCGCGGTTCTGGTTCTCGGCCACGCCCGCATGGTGTCGATCGAGGCCGGGAACGACGGGTCGTCGCAAATCGCTTGCTTGAGCGACCCTCGCGCAGGCCACGCTGCGGTCTCACGGCGCTGAACACGGTGGGACGGCGAGCGAAGGGCGGAGGATCTGGAACGCCTTCCGGGTTGTCGAAGACGGAGACGTTCAGGACTTCAACTGGCGTTGAGGTTCGGGTCTTTGTTTGATCGAGCGCGAATTGTCGGTCGGTGCGAGGCGGTGAAAGCGTCTCTCCGATCGCTGCCGCCATATCGCAGGTTCCTCTGTCTGTCTGTGCACGCCGCGACCCAAGAGCGTCCTCGATTGGTTTGGTCTGACCGAAGACCGGCGACGAAGCGCGTCGCCTCGATCTTATTCCCGCAACGTCCGTCGCCAGCTTTTTTCCGCCGCCTTCGGCTTTGCATCGCGAAGCAAAAAAGCCGTCGCCGGCCGCCCTCCACGTTGTTCCGGCCCCGAGGGGTGCGGGCCGATCGTCCCCGGTCGGTCGACCACCATCGAGGCCGCGATGGTCGCGGCCCGATCAGCAGAAGGAAACTACGACATGGCTACGATCGGCTCTTTCACCCGCACCGACGGCTTCGCTGGCTCGGTCAAGACCCTCACGCTCA